>NZ_FAOZ01000043.1 GCF_001536285.1 Parafrankia irregularis
CGTGCCCATTCCTTGCGGGAGCGGATGGCGGTGTCGACATCCGTCGCGATGGCGCGCCGGGCGCCGACGGTGGCCCGCTCGCGGGGGATCTCGGCGAACGGGTCCCAGTTGAAGAACCGGCAGGCGTTCTCCCAGGTGATCTTGTTGATCTCCTCGTCGGTCGCTCCGGCGCCGTTCAGCTCGTTGAGGACGAACTCGGGCGCGTCCGGCCAGATCGAGTCGGAGTGCGGGTAGTCGCATTCCCAGGCGATGTTGTCGATGCCGATCTCGCGGCGCAGCTTCAGCGAGGTCGGGTCGGTGACGTAGCAGGCCAGGGAGTGCTCGCGGAACACCTCGCTGGGCAGCCGGCCACCGAAGTCGCGGCGTAGCCACTTCTGGTTGGTGTAGTGCCGGTCGCAGCGGTCGAGGTAGAACGGGATCCAGCCGATACCGCCCTCGGAGAAGGCGAACTTCAGCCCCGGGTAGTTCCGCATCGCCGGGCCCCACAGCAGGTCCTGCACGGCCAGCGACGAGATCTGGCAGGCCAGGATGATCAGGTTGTCGATCGGGCCGTCGGGTGCCAGCTTCAGCGCACCGAACCCGGTGCCGATGTGCAGGCACATCACGGTGCCGGTGTCGGAAAGGGCCTCGAACACCGGGCCCCAGTAGGTCAGGTCGTGGTAGCTGGGGAGCCCTTCCAGATGTGGCAGTTCGGGCATGGTGACGGCCCGGGCGCCCTTGGCGGCGACGCGGCGGATCTCGTCGACCATCAGCTGCGGGTCCCAGGTGGGCAGCAGCGCGAGCGGGATGAACCGGCCCGGGTACGTGCCGCACCAGTCGTCGATGTGCCAGTCGTTGTACGCCTGGATCATGACGACCGTCAGGGGGTCCTTGAAGTGGTTCAGGTGCCCGGCCGAGAACCCCGCGAAGGTCGGGAAGCACATCGAGGCCAGAATGCCGTTGCGGTCCATGTCCCGCACCCGGTCATGGATGTCGTAGACGGCGGGGCGCATCTCGGCGAAGCCTGCGGGATCCTTGGCCCATTCCTCCGGTGGCCAGGAGACGACGGCGTTCAGGCCGCTGACACCGGTGACCCGACCCTGGTAGATCCACCTGTCCACACCGGACTCGTCGGTCTCGACGTGCGGGGCCTGGTCGGCCAGCCCGGCCGGGACGTGGTTGGTGAACATGTCGGGCGGCTCGACCACGTGGTCGTCGATGCTCACCAGCACCATGTCGTCGACGTTCATGACCCTCCTCGACGAGTGAGATGGCCCGGCGGTCGTGTCCGGCCAGGCTTTTTTGGGGGCGCAGGCCTGCTGCGGTCCGCCGTCGTGTGCTCCGGCGGTTCTCACATCTTTCGGAAATCCCAGCTGGTGACTTTCTCCGGGGTCAGCCGCAGCCAGGCGTGCCGCCCGTCGTAGTGCATCTCGTCGCGGCCGGTGTACTTACGGGCGAAGAGCAGCTCGGGCTTTTCGAGCTCGGCATCCGGCGTGCTGCTCCGGGGAGCCTCTCCGACGCTTTCGAGCTTTCCGCGGAGTTCGACTCCGTGCAGCTCGTTGAAGGCATGCCCGCCGTCCACGAGGACGGCCACCCGCGGATCACGGGCGATGTCCGTCCAGCGCTGGCTCTTCACGACCGAGTTGAGCCAGAGCGCGGCGCCGTCCCAGACGAACCACAGCGGAGTCAGATGCGGTCCGCTCGGGCCGGACGTCGCCACCCGGCAGGTCCGCTCCTCGGCGAGGAAGGCATCGATCTCAGCCGGGCTCATGGCGATCCGGCGGCCCCGACGCTGCTCTTTCATCGTCTTCTGTCCCTCGTGAATGTCGAAGATCTGCTGGGCGGTGGGTCTGCGCAGCCGGCCCGGGGCTTCGGCCAGCTCATCGGCCGAGAAGGAATTTCACGACGGGCGTGGCCGGGGGGAAGGACTCGGCGATACCGGCGCTGAAGTAGCCCGAGTCGGCGGTGAGGGTGATGCCGTTGACGGCCGAGGCGGCGTCACTGCAGAGGAACAGCAGCGGGTAGGCCTGCTCCAGCGGGGTCGCGGGCAGGGAGCCCACCTCGGCGCGGTAGTCGGTGCCGAAGCCGAGCCACCGCTCCTCGTTCGCCCGGGCGAGGGGGGTGTCGGTGGGTCCGGGGCAGATCGCGTTGATCCGCACGCCCTGCTTCAGCAGGGGCATCGCCTGGGACGCGACGTAGGCGCAGACGGCCCGCTTGCTCCACATGTAGTCGGCCTTGCCGTGGTCCACCGCCCACTTCGTGGCCTCGTCGAAGTCGGTGATGGCGAGGTACTCCCGCAGCAGCGGCAGGTCCGACTCCCAGCCCAGGCCGGCGGCGGAGGAGATGAAGCCGATGGCGGAGCCGCGGGGCAGCAGCCCGCCGGCGAGAAGGCGGTCGATGAGGTAGCGGTGGCCGATGAAGTTGATGCGTTCGATGCCGGGGGTTCCGTCGGCGACGCCGGCGGCGAGCAGCAGGGCGTGGACGGGGCCGCCGAGCTCGTCGACGGCGGTGTCGATGGAGGCGGCGTCGGCGAGATCGACGTGGATGGCCTTGGCACCCGGGAGCGTGACCTCGGCGTAGTCGGCGACGAGCACCTCGGCGCCGGCGCTCAGCGCGAGCTCCGCGGCGGCGGCGCCCATGCCGGTGGCACCGCCGACCACCAGGACCCGCTTCCCGTCGAAGCGGAAGGCGTCGAACAGCGTCATGTCAGTGTCTCCAGGTTCTTCGTCGGGGTGCGTGTCACGCGACCACGCCGCGGATCTTCAGGTCGAGGACGGCATCCTGATCGAGACCGAGCTCGGCGAGGATCTCGTCGCCGTGCTCGTTGAACAGCGGCGCGCGTCCCGTCGGCGCGGGCTGGCTGCCGTACTGGACAGGGGCGGCAGCGAGGCGGAACGGGATGCCGGTCGCGGTGGTGCACTCCTGGACGTAACCGTTGGCGACGGACTGCGGGTCCGCGGCGGCTTCCAGGGTGTCCTGGACGACGGTCCACTGGCCGACGAAGCCCGCCAGCCGCTCGCGCCACTCGGCCAGCGGGTGCGCCGCGAAGGTGCTCTCGAGGATCGCGATGGCCTCCCTGCTGTTCGCCATCAGGGCGGCGTGGTCGGCGAACCGGGGGTCGGTCGCGAGATCGGGACGGCGGATGACCTCGCACATCGGTGGCCAGTATCGGCCGGCCTGCAGACAGGTGAAGGAAAGCCAGCGGCCGTCCTTGGTCTGGTAGTTGCCGGTGAGCGGGTTGGACCGCGGCGCGCCGGCGGGTGGCGGGGTCCATGGAATGTCGAGCAGCAGGGAGAGGGCGAGGGCCTGGCCCATCGCCCACATGCCGGTCGACATGAGAGAGACGTCGACCTCGGTGGCCTCGCCGGTGCGCTCGCGATGGAACAGCGCGCCCATGATGCCGCCGGCGATGGTCATGGCGCCGATGGAGTCCCCGAAGCCGGGCGCGGGCGGAACCGGTACGTGGCCGTACTCGGGCCGCATGACGCCGACGGCGGCGCCGGCCCGGGACCAGAAGGCCAGCGAGTCGTAGGCACCACGGTCGGCTTCGGGGCCGCGTTCGCCCTGGCCGGTGCCCCGGACGTAGATGATTTTCGGGTTGTGGGCGCGGATGTCGTCGACGTCGACGCGCAGCTTGGCCCGCACGCTGGGCAGCTTGTTGGTGAGGAAGACGTCGCAGGTGCCCGCGAGCCGGTAGAGGATCTCGCGGCCGGCCTCGGAGGTGAGGTCGAGGCCCAGGCTGCGCTTGCCGCGGTTGGAGTGCTCCATCAGCACGTGGACGTCCTTGGGAACAACCGCCACGCCGGACGAGGCCAGCGCGCGCATCGCGTCACCGCGCTCGACGTGCTCGATCTTGATCACGTCGGCGCCCCAGTCGGCGAGCAGCGCGGACGCCGCGGGTACGAACGTGTGCTCGGCGACCTCGAGGATCCGCACCCCCTGCATCACCGCGGTCATGTGCACGCTCCTGTCTCATCTCCGGTGGCGGCCGCGGGGCTCGTCACGGCACGGGCACGAGACAGTCGACGTGGTAACCGTGGCTGCACACCCACCCCTTATGCGACTAGCGGTCGCTTATCCGTTGGTGAGTATGCGAGCGGCGCTCGCACAGTGTCAAGATGGGCCCGGCGGCCTCGGCGGCGCACCACGTTGGATCGGCGAGCGCCGGCGTATCGGTGGGGCAGGGCCAGCCCAGACCGGCGCACCGTCATCGGCGGCGTTGCCGCGGGCGTGGCCTGGGCGAGCCTGACCCCGGTCCGGGCGTCAACGAACTGGCTTCGGGGCCCATCAGCCAATCCGCACTGGACGCGGTGGCTGCCCGCCTGGATCGCGACATCATCGAACTCCGTCACGACATCCACCGTGATGGGAAGAGACGTGACATTGGCCGCCGGACCCGTGCTGTACGCGGGTCCGGCGGCCAATGCGGCTTCGGCAGTGGGTCCTCGACGAGCTGGATGGGTCGGTTCAGCCGTGGCAGGTGACGGAGCGGAGCAGCTCCAGGTTCACGGCATCAGCCATCGCCTGGTAGCCGGCGAGGTTGGGGTGGAGGTTGTCCACTGAGGCGTAGGCCGACCGAAGAATGGACGGGTTGGCCGGGTCGCGCAGCGCGGCGTCGAAGTCGACGAAACCGTCAGCGAGCGTCTGCGTGCGGATCCAGGTGTTGATCGTCTGACGGTGCTGTTCGCTGTCGGGTGCGAGGAGAGTGCCGTCGACCAGAGCGTTGGACGCCGGTGTGATGGTTCCCAGCCAGATCTTGAGGCCGGCGGCGTGCGCACGGTCGATCAGCTGGGTGTATCCGGTGATGAGCTCGTCGGCGGTCGCGCCGCCCAGGCCCAGGTCGTTGATGCCTTCGAGCGCCAGCACACCCGCGGCGCCGGCCAAGGCCTGGGCGTCGACGTCGAAACGTGAGAGGCCGCTTGGACCGGTCTGCAGCGGCTGGCCGTCGGTGAGGAGCTGGTTGCCGCCGATTCCCGCGTTGACGACGGAGATCGGAATGCCGCCGGCGTCCAGGCGGCGCTGAAGCCTGTCGGGATACCGTCCGTTCTTGTCCGCCACCGAGGCGTCGGCGGGGATGCTGAGAGCGGTGGCTCCGACGAAGCCGTCGGTGATGGAGTCACCGAACGCGACGACCGCGCTGGTCTGGGCGGGAGCGACCACGTCGACTCCGTTGACGAACAACCAGGCGCCGGTCCGTCCGAGATAGCTCCCACCGGACTCGCGCTGGCTGAGGTCGCCGCTCAGGGAAAGCGAGTAGTAGGACGTCGCGTTGGCGTTCCAGTGCTTGGTCGGCGCGATGTAGATTCCGGGAACATAGAGACTGACCGCCAGCGGCTCAAAGGCTGTGAACGTCAGTGAAGCTGGATCGCTCACCACATCCTGGCCGGCGGGAATCGTCACCGAAGCGGAGTTCTGGAAGGTCAGGGGCACGATGTCCCTCGCCGCGGCGCCGTTCGTCTGCACACCAACCGTGACCCGGCCGAAAGTTACCGGAGTCGTGCCGAAGCGGTTCGACAGGTGGATTCGGAGGCTCGATCCGCCCAGGTGCGGAGTCACGATCATCCGGAGTGTCTGGCGGGTCAGGGTCTGCGGAGTCAGGGCGCCGGTGGCGTCCGTGGGCACGATCGAGTCCGTGGGGCTCGCGGCCCAGCTCGCGACCCAGTGAGTCCCGGTGCAGCTCGCCGGGGTCGTCGCGGCCGCCGGTGTAGGTGCCGGACCTAAGCCGAGCCCGACTCCGGCCGCCAGGAGCGCCGCGGCCGCTCCGAGCACGCCTGTTCTCTTTCGTCTGCCTGTGAACACGGCAACTATCAACTCCTTCGCCTCAGGGCAATTGAATGCGCGGCACTTTCCGCAGTCTTTCTCCTGCGTATGTCGCCGGGCAGTTCAGGGATCATAGGGAGGGAATGTGAGACTCGAAAGGGGGTCGAGGTCTCGCTTGCGGATACTCCGTTGAAGCCGCGCCGGCCGGGCGCTGTGGTTCATCGGAATGGCGACAGCCGAATACGTTTGCCGGGGTGACGCACCGCTGAGGTCTGCTCGTGCGGGTCCGCTGGTCGGCTCGGTTGCTCGGTTGCCCGGTTGCCCGGGAGCCCGGGTGACTGGTCGCGATCCGCGGCGGTCTCGGCCTTCGGGCGGTGCCCGTTGTTCTCCGCCGGTGCCCCACCGACTCGGTGCGGCCTGCGCCGCCGCTCGGACGTCCCGTCAGTGGCTATCGTGTCCGTCGAGTAGACGGCGGGATCGGAGCGGTGTGGTGGGAGGTGCCGGGCGTGGCCGAGACCTCCGGGGTCGGGAGCCGGGGCCGGCGTAGCGAACTGCGGGTCGCGCAGCGGGCGTTCACCCGTGCCCGGTTCATCGACGCGGCGGTGGAGGCGTTCGCCGAGCACGGCTACGTCCGCACCACCATCGATGAGATCGTCCAACGCGCCGGGGCCACCAAGGCGACCTTCTACCTGCACTTCCGTGGCAAGGCCGACATCCTGGTCGAGCTGAACGGGCGTGTGCTGGAGGCCTTCGACGGCATCTATGTCGATCTCGGCGACCTCACCCGGGCTCCTACCTGGGAGGGGATCAGGGCCTGGCTGGCGCGCGCCGTCGAACGCTGGGAGCGGGTGCGCGACTATGTGGCCCCCCTCTGGGAGGGAGCGGTCGTCGAGCCGGAGATCCGGGCGCTCACCGAAGGCGACTATGACAGGCAGGTCGAGTACCTCGCCGCGGCGCTCGCCGCCGCGCGTGACGATCTGACCCAGGCCGACGCCGAGATCACCGCGGCCATCCTGCTGATGCCGCTGCAGCACTTCTTCAGCAAGTTCATCCACGGCCAGCAGGTCGACATCGACCGCGTGCTCGACGCGCTCGCCTCAGCCTGGCTCGCGATCATCCTCCACGGCGCCCCGCCGCGATCCCGAGGCTGATCAGCCCGAGGTGGCGCTGCTGTTGCGCCACGACGCACAGCGGCTGGCCTGCGGTCCAGTCGGGCTCTCGACCCGGTGGTGCGCCGCCGGGCCCCCTGGCCCCTGCCCCTCCTGATCCGGCTGGCTGTCGAGCCTGATCCGGCCGGCCACCCGGCGAGATCTCCGCACTGCCCCGATGGCGAGCAGGCCGTTCGTGCGCGCCGCCGCCGAGTCGCACGCGGCGGCCGGGTGATCTCTGCCCGCTGGGCGCATCCGACGGAGTGCCCAGGCGCCCAGGTGCCCCGTGTCCAGGTGTCCTCTCTCGTTCCGGAAGACTCGTATGCCATTGACTGGACTCATAGTCCATTTTATGGTCGATAGGTCTTAGCTATCGGTCGAGGCAGACAGAGCCCGGGCGGACGTGTGGATCTCGTCGGCTCACCCCAGCCCCCAGTGGGGCGAAGGGGCGATCCGACCGCAGGAAGCGGCCGGGCCAGGAAGACCGTGACCCGGAACGCAGGGAGCAGATCGATGCGATTCTCGATGATCTTCGAGGCCCAGCTCGCCTCGCCGACGCCCGACCGCGAGCGACAACTGCTGCGGGACTGCGTCGAGCAGGCGGTGGCCGCCGAGGCCGCCGGCTTCGACGGTGTGTGGGCTGTGGAGCACCATTCGTTGACCCGTTACTCGCACATGAGCGCCCCGGAGATCTTCCTGGCCGCGGTGGCGGCCCGTACCTCCCGCATCCGGATCGGGCACGGCGCCGTCTGCATGCCGTTCAACTTCAACTACCCGACCCGGGTCGCCGAACGGATCGCCATGCTCGACGTGCTCTCGGGCGGCCGGCTCGACGTCGGCGCCGCGCGCGGGGCGACCGCGCAGGAGGCGGCGCTCGCCAACGTCGACCCCGAGCGAACCTACGCCGAGATCGAGGAGGCGCTGCGCATCATCGGCCGGGCCTGGCAGGAGGAGACGTTCGAGTGGCACGGCGCGCTGCTCGACATCGCCGCCCCGGAGGGCAACGAACGGCACACGATCCTGCCCCGCCCGGTCCAACGTCCACATCCGCCGTTGTTCCTGGCCTGCACCAAACCCGACACGGTCCGCCGCGCGGCCACCTACGGTGTCGGGGCTCTGATCTTCGGCTTCGCCGGACTCGACAGCGTCCGGCTGCAGAAGCGGATGCACGCCGAGACCGTCGCGACCCGCACCGGCGAGGAGTTCGTCTCGTCGGTCGTGAACGACAGCTTCATCGCCCTGGCACCGACCATCGTGCTCGACGACGCCGCCGAGGCGCGCCGCGTCGGGGCCCGCGGCCAGCGGTTCTTCGGCGAGTCGATCGGTTACTGGGGCGGCCGGCGGCCCACCCCGGCCGGCGACCACACCCACGACGACGACAACATCGCCTACATGCGGCGTCTCGCGGCCGAGATGACCGCCCGCTACGACCGAGGCGAGCTGCCGATGGTGAAGGACCGCTCCCTCGCGGCAGCCAGTTTCAACATCGACCACGCCTACGGCGACGCGGAGACGGCCGTCGACTACGTCCGCGAGCTCGAGGCGGCCGGTGTGGACGAGGTCATGTGCCTGAGCCAGATGGGAACCGTCGAGCAGGAGATCTGTCTGGAGACCATTCGGCAGTGGGGGGAGAACGTGATTCCGCGGTTCCGAGCCCCCGGCACCGGCGATCCCTCCTCACGGCCCGGGATCCGCGCCGCGCAGGAGGCGCTGGCCGCCACAGCATCCGCCGCGGCTCCGGTGGTGTCGGCATGACCGGCGGCACCGAAGCCACCCGCGCGGCTGGTGCGCCCGGCCCGCTCGCTCCGCTCGCCGGAAAGGTCGCCCTGATCACCGGCTCGGCCCGCGGGCAGGGCGAGGTGACCGCGCGTCGGTTCGTGGCGGCCGGCGCCCAGGTGATGATCACTGACATTCTGGCCGGCGAGGGCGCGAAGGTCGCGGCCTCGCTCGGCGACGCCGCCGTCTTCCAGGAACTGGACGTCCGTGACGAGACGGCCTGGGCCGCGGCGGTGGCGGCGCTGCGCGCCTCGTTCGGCCGCCTCGACGTGCTCGTCAACAACGCGGCCATCCACTGGATCCGCCCGCTGCTCGAGGACAACGCGGCCGACCTCGATCGGCTGCTCGCGGTCAACCTGCGCGGCCCCTTCCTCGGGATCCAGGCCTGCGTGCCGCTGATGCTCGAGGGCGACGGCGGCTCCATCATCAACATCTCCTCCATCGCGGGCGTGAAGGCGTTCCGGGGGCACGGCGTCTATGGAGCCGCGAAATGGGCGCTGCGGGGCATGTCCAAGGTCGCGGCCCTGGAACTGGCCCCGCGGATCCGGGTGAACTGCATCCTGCCCGGCGCGATCGACTCACCGATGCTGCCGCCCGGAGCCGCCGAACGAGTCTCCGCGGGCACCCCGATGGGTCGGCTCGGCCGGTCCGACGAGATCGCCGAAGGAGCCCTCTACCTGGCGTCCGCCGCGTCGTCCTACACCACCGGCACGGATCTTGTCATCGACGGCGGCTCCACCACCGGACCCTGACCATGGCTCCGGACCAGGTGTCGGCGGCCGTGGCACGGCGGGGAACAGGCGAGCACGTCCTCACCGGCCTGTTCCTGACCAGAAAAGATGTTTCGTCGGCCCGGCAGGTCACATTCATTGATCCCTGACAATCACACCGTATATCAAAAGGAACTAAAGCCGCATTTCCAGGCATAGCTCGGGTAAACAGGTGACGCCGCAGTTGTTCTGCAAACTTCGTTGTCGCCGGGTATCGGAGTTGTTACGCTGAATCCGCGGAGGTTCGCTCGACTTGTTAGCGGCCGACTTCCCGTTCGGGGGATCCGTGTCTTGACACGAGTGGGCCGACCAGTCTGGGTCGGTCGGGCGAACAGAATTCGCAGTACCCGCTGTTCCAGTTAAAGCGTGACCTGACGGGTCGCGCCGGCAGAAGGGGTAGGCGTATGTCTCTTTATCACACTGAGATCCAGTGGGGCGGCCCGGGGGCGGAATGGCACAAGGACGCCGACCTGCAGATCGTCATCGGCAACCGGCACCAGGTCGTGCCCTCGTCGGGCCGGCCGGAGACCGGGACACAGGTGACCTGGTCGGGCCCCCAGGGCAACGGCAGCATCACGTTCTTCGACAACGGCGCGTCGTTCCAGGGCGCGGCGCAGTTCCCCGGCGAGGGTCCGGTCGCCTACCGCGGGTCGGCGGCGTAGGAACCCTTTCGGTGAACCCTCGGTAACACGAGAAGAATTCCACGGCGACGACCTGGGTATGCAGCTCGCTGCCCTCGGCGTCGTCGTGGGATTCCCCGTATCCCGGAAGAATTTGGGTTGGTGGCCACGTCCGTCGGGCCCGCTTCCGCTTACCGAGCTCGATTTGGCAGGGGAAAATCCGGATCCGGTGGTGCATCACACAAACTTGACGCCAGGGAAGTGTCCCCTGGTGTTCTGAGTTCGCTGATTCGTGGACTTGGTACGGTGCCCGGCCCGCGTGCTGTGCAGATCGAGTCGCGCTGTTGCATCGGCGATGTCCACCTGTGCCTAGCCGCCGATCAGTCATGATCAGAGATGCGTAGACGCCGTGTCCGTCCGCGGTTCCGGCGCCGGAGTTCGCCGGTCAGCCCCACCAGCAGGTAGACCACGGGTGCCGCCTTCCCAGCGGTGCCGGTTTCTTCCGCCCGGTGCAGACGCCTCCACCTCACCGCCGGTCAGGGTCCTTCGAGGCCGATGACGGTGCCGAACGGGTCGATGATCTGGCAGATCCTTCGTCCTTCCGACACGGTGAGCGGGCCGCGGTGGTGGACGCAGCCCGCGGTGAGCAGGCGTCGGCGGGTGGCGTCGCGGTCGGTGACGGCCCAGTAGACGACGGGTGATCCGCCGCGGGGGTTGCGGTCGTCGTCGGCCTGGTGGAAGCCGATCTCGACGCCGGCGACGGTGAGCCAGGCGTAGACCGTTTCGCCGTCGATGTCGAGTCGGACGTCGGCGCCGAGCTGGTCTGCCCACCAGCGTGCGGATGTCTCGGGGTCGTCGGCGAACGTCATGACGGTGGTGACGGGGCCGAACATCAGGTGGCACCTCTCCGCGGACGGGTGGCAGGGTCGGCGCAGTGTTGGCAACGCGGCGACCTCGGTCCGGTATCGTGGAGCGGCCGGCCGGCGTGGCGCAATTGGTAGCGCACTCGACTTGTAATCGAGCGGTTAGGGGTTCGAGTCCCCTCGCCGGCTCCAGATAGATGGCCCCTGACCTGCGGTTTTGCAAAGTTGAAGATCATCTATTCAAGATCAAACCGGGTTGGTGTGCGCATGGTGTGCGCATTTCGCGTTGGCGCGCTGGGGCGATCTTGGTTCGGGTGCCATCTTTGGTCGGCCGAGGCCGGGGCCTGCGGTCGCGACACCACCCCGATGACGGTTACATTCCGTTAGTTTCGGTCGTACTGGGATGTGGGTGGGATCGTCGAGAACGACGCGCGTCGGCTGACGGCTATCGACGCACCGCCTCACCCCGTGTCACCCCGGCACGGGGATTGGGCGTCCACGGCGCAGTCGGGGCCGGTGGCGGCGCTGCGGGCGCGGACGATCGCCATCCCGCGGAACGGATGCCCCCACCATCCGCCCCGGCATGGTCGTCCCGGCCTCCGCAAGTGTGTGGCGCTCATGGTGCTCGCGAAGGACGCCAAGGCGGGTGGACCGCTACGGTGACGTCATCCCGGCGTGGCTACCTGTGCATCGGGATCGAGGAGGCGGCCTTCCGCGTTTCGGGTTACCAGCCCGACCTCGTTCGGTTTCCGCCAGGCACTGGCCGGCGGCTGGGTCCTACGGTGGTGGGGTGACCGACGCGGTGGGTGGCCGTGCAGCGTTTCAGGTCCTGGTCCTGCCCTACCGGCCGACCGGGCACGGTACGCAGTACGCCCTGTTCCGGCGTGCTGACGCGGCCTGCTGGCAGGGTGTCGCCGGTGGTGGCGAGGCGGGTGAGTCCCCGCTGCGGGCCGCCCGGCGGGAAGCCGCCGAGGAAGCCGGCCTGGTTGGTGAACGCGAGTTCGTCCCGCTGGACGCGCGGGCCACGATCCCCGTCGTCCACGTCACGGGGAGTTCACCTGGGGGCCGAGGTGCTGGTGATCCCGGAGTACGCGTTCGGTGTCCGAGCGGAGGACGCCGAGGTGACGTTGTCGGACGAGCACACCGAGTACGGCTGGTTCGGTCTCGACGGCGCGGCGAGGGCCGTGCGGTGGGATTCGAACCGCACCGCCCTGTGGGAGCTGGATCATCGGCTACGCCACGGCATCGGTTGCCGCGTCGCCTGAGAGGCCACCCCGATAGCCCGCGTCAGGCCGTTTTGGTGAGGAAAGCGGTGATCGCCTCCGGGCCGGGGTGGTAGCCGTCGCTGGTGTCGACGGTGAGCCGCGGGAGGTCCAGGCGGATGTCGGCGAAGGCGTCCAGGGCGTGGCGGCCCGCGGCGATGTCGTCGAGGAGGTTCTGGTCGCCGTGGGCGGCGCGGTGGGGGTCGAGCCCGGCGCGGGTGGCGATCCGCTGGTGCGCCACGGCCGGGTCGACGGTGGCGCGGATGATCCGCACGTCGGCGTGGGCGGTGAGTGGTTCCAGGTGAGGTGTCCAGAGCCGGTCCTGGAACGCGGCCTCGGCCACGAGGGTGACACCGGCCTTCGTGAGGGTTTCCAGCACGCCGAAGAAGGCGTGGAGGGTGGGGATGTTGAGGGGGTCGTTTCCGCCGGCCTGGTAGCCGGGGCTGGCCAGGACCATCCCCTGCTTGATCTCGTCGCGGATCACCGCCGGGCAGCCGACCATCGCGGCGATCGCGCGGGCGAGGGTGGTCTTGCCGGTTCCTGGCGGGCCGCTGACGACGGCCAGCACCGGCCTCCCCATGGCCATCCGTCATCCTCCCAAGCACGGAGACTCGTCCGCGCCTGGGCGTCCGAGGCGGATGAGGAACTCGTTGTCTTCCTCGTAGGTGTCGGAACTGGAGTGCTGGGCGAGTACCTCACGAATGCGCGCCTCGAAGGAGTCGATCCTCGCCCCGAAGAGTGGGGGTGCCGCAAAAGAGGTGGAGTACAGGTAGCCCAGGATGCTATCGGCGGTCCAGATCCTTCTGACGGGAACCCTCACCTCTTCGACCTTGTGGAACGGGGACTCGGACAGAATCTCACTGTAGGAGAGATCATGGTGCGAAAACACTCCGCTGCCGGCTCGCCGCTGCTCGCCCAGGAACTCCTGGATGACCGCCCGCACGGCCTTCTTCCACTCGTTGCTGGCCTCCCAGAAGCCGCTGTCGCCGAAGATAGCGACGGCACCGCCATCGTGGATGATGTGCTCCAATGACGCCAGCACTCGCGGCTGGTCCATCCAGTGGAAGGCGCGACAGATGGTCACGAGAGAGGCCTGCCAGCCGGCGGGAGCAGTGAAACTCTCGGCGGAGACGCTAAAGAATCTGATCATTCTGTCTGGGGAGGCAAATGGCTGGCAGTTGTTCTCTGCCAGCTCCAGCATCTCGGGATCGGGATCGACGCCGATAATGTCGATGAACGATTCGTGGAGGGCCTGAATCACTTGACCGGTGCCAGTCCCGAGATCCAGCAGTGCCCGGTGAGGCTCACCAGCCACGGCGTCTGTCAGGACATGGGCAACCTCGGGTGGGATTCCAGGCCGGAGTTTGCTGTAGTAGCCGGCCGCGCCTGCAAAATTGCTCATACCCATCCTTCGCGATCTCGGCGAGACTAGCAGCGAACATGTGGGCGGAGAAGGTGAACCGTGGCCGGTGGGTTGTCGGCCGCAAGCGGTGTCGTGCGTCTCCGATCAGGACGATCTCCCGGGTGGACTCGGGCCGGCGCGTGCCCGCCCGCATGGCTCCGGGTACGTCGGCTCCCCGCTGTCTCCGAGGTGTGCCAGGTCGGAGACAGGAGCGCCGAGGGCCTGGAGCACCATCAGGGAAGGCGTGGGGATCAGGCGCAGCGAAGCCGGTACGACCATGCTGGCGTACGGCGCGGTGATCCGGCATGGCCCCCTCGTCGAACTCTGTGGCACTGACATGCGACAGGGTGACGATAGGGGCGAGATCCGTGGATCGCGTGATGCCTGATCGAGGGGGATGATGCCGGGCACGATGGTGTTGCGGTGGGTGTGTGGGGCGATTTCGATGGCGAGGGCGCGGATGAGTCCTTCGAGGGCGGCTTTCGAGGCGGTGCAGGCGCCGATAGTTCTAGGGGACTGCCAGAATGGCCTGGGCGGTCTCCGCCGGTGCGAGATCGGTGGTATCGATGAGGTGGGCGCGGGATGTGATCCATGGCAGTGCCTCGCTGTAGGTGGCGAGGTGGCTCAGGCGCCAGTCGCGGGCGGCGCTGCTTCGTTCCGGGTCGCCGGGGAACAGATCGTGCATGACGATTCTTTCCCGGAGGGCGTGTTGGTCCGCGTGGAGAGCGACGTGAAGGGTGTCCAGGCTCCTTTTCGCGAGTCCGGCGAAGATTTCCTCCGCGTATGCCTCTTCCAGGAGGGTCATGGGAGCGATGACGGTTCTGCTGGTGGACTCGACGACTTCTGCGATGGTAGCGATCGTGAGGCGCCGCCACGCAGGAAGGTCCTGGAAGTCGCCGGTCGGGACAGGGATGAGGTCGCGGAGCAGGAAACCTATCTCTTCGGGGTCGAAGACGATCGCGTGTGGGATGAGGGCCTTCAGCGCATCCGCCGTGGTGGTTTTCCCGACTCCGAACGGACCGTTAATCCAAATGATCACAAGGATTCCTTGATCGTACTTTATCGGCTGGTCGATGCCCGTCTGATGCGGTGGATGCGCTCCGGCGAGTTGAACAGCGACGGCGGTCCGGAGGAGACAGCCGCCGACGGTGCCCTCGCCCGGGGAGCGGGCCGGGTACGCGGCGACGGCTGCCCTGCGCGCCTCCGCCGGTCATGACCGAGCAGGTGATCCGCGGCTACGACGCCGGCTGATGCGTCTACGCGCCTGGAAGGATGACCAGCTCCTCGCGCGAGGTCCGCTGACGAGGCCTGAGCTGGAGACGGGGCACACTGCGGAGTCCTCCAGGGCACGGGTCAACGCAGGATCATCGGCTTCTCGGGTGGGCCTTCGGCGAGTACCCAGGTGACGAGTTCGCTGAGGCCGTGAGGGTAGACCGTCTCGCGGGTGGTCCGCAGGTTCTCCAGCGTCCACCAGCGGTGGGATCGGATGTTGTCTGTCTGGGTGGCTCGGTCCGGGTCGATGTCGCCGGGTGCGATACGCGAGAGGAAGTACTTCTCGACCTGGCGGACCGTGAGGCCGCCGACCGGGTGATGCGTGCTGCGTTCGGCGATCTGGGCGCTGAGGTCGACCTTCTCGGCGCCGAGTTCCTCGCGTAGTTCCCGGAGCACGGCGGTGGGGTAGTCCTCGCCCGGTTCCAGGCCCCCGCCCGGGCTGGCCCAGAAGCCGTCGTTCTCGTCGTAGTGGAGCAGCAGGACACGCTGGTCGGGGTCAAGAACGACGGCTCGGGCCGCCTTCCGCAGCGGCGGGGTGCGCATGGCGCCAGTCTGGCAGCCGGCTTCGTCCCGCCCGACGAGGTACCGGTGCCCACGGCGCCGAGGCCGCGATGCCTGGACGATCGCCAGGGTGTACGTCGTGGTTTCCCCGATGGGTTCCGGTGCCACCGGACCGACCTCGCCAACGGACACGACTGGGTAGCCTCTCCAGAGCATCGCCTGCCTGCGGAGAGCCACCGATGTTCGGTCCCGTCACCACCGTCATGACCTTCGCCGTGGACCCCGAGAGATCCGCACGCTGGTGGGCAGGCCTGCTTGGCGCCGAGGTTCATCTCGACGTCGACGGGGAGTCGGTCTACGCCTGGCTCACCGTCGCCGGCGTGGAGATCGGTTTCCACCAGGCCGACGACGACCGCAACCCCCGCGGCGGGTCACCCGTCGTCTACTGGGCCGTCACCGACCTCGACGCCACCCGCGGGCGCCTCCTCACCGCGGGCTGCGTTCACCATCGCGGCCCGCTCACCGTGTCGGCAGGACGAAGGATCTGCCAGATCATCGACCCGTTCGGGACCGTCATCGGCCTCGAAGGACCATGATCGGCGACGTGGTGGAGACATCGGTACCGGCCCGAGGGAACGGCTCCGAGGGGAAAGCCGAACCGGTGGTCTACCTGCTAGTTGGTCTGACCGGGTCGGGTAAAACCACCTACGCGACCTGGCGACTGGAGCCCGCCGGCGCGGTCCGACTGTCCGTGGACGAGCTCGTCCATGCCCGGCACGGCCGATACGGCGTGGACTACCTGGAGCGGGACTACTTCGCTCTGGAGGCCCCGGTCATCACCGAGGTGCGTGCCCGCCTCGTCGAACTGGTCGTAGCGGGGCGGGACGTCGTGCTGGACCACGGCCTATGGCTGCGTTCCACCCGTCGGGAGTGGAAACAGGTCGTCGAGGACGCCGGCGGGCAGTGGCGGCTGCTGTACTTTCCCGTCCCCCATCCGGAACTACTGCGGCGCCTGGCGGCGCGGAACCTGCGGGACGATGCGAACGCGCTGACGGTGACGGAGTCCGCGCTCGACGACTTCTACGCCCGCTTTGAGGCCCCTCACCGCGAGGGCGAGGAGATCATCGAACCCGGATCGTTCTGATCAGCCACCTTGGGCACGGTGACTGCCAACCTGGTTGAGCGGAAGCCCACTGGCTAGGCCAGTGCCTTTGCCCCCGCTTCGAAGACCAGCGGACATCAGAGCCCGCCAACCCCGTGAGAACCCCAGACAGCAGCATGATCAAAATAGGCCAGGTGGCATTAGAGCAGGAGGTCACGATGGCATCGAGGCCGGTGGTGCCGATTGTGCGCAGGTCGGCTCGTGCGGTGTTGATCGATGACGAGGCCCGGCTGGTGACGATCAAACGGACCAAGCCCGGGGCGGCGCCGTACTGGACGACGCCGGGCGGAGGGATCGAGTCGGACGATCCGAGCAGGCAGGCGGCGCTGGAGCGTGAGCTGCTGGAGGAACTGGGCGCGACGGCTGTCGTGGGTCAGGAGGTGACGCTGGTAACGACACCAGCTGATGGCGGCCAGTCCGTGCAGTACTTCTTCGCGGCTCGTTTGATCAGGCTCGATGCGTCGTTGCGATCCGGTGATGAGTACGCCGACGCCGGCCGGGGCGGCTATGAGGTGGAGCGGATACCGCTTGATCAGCTCGCCGAGTACGACCTCAGGCCCGCGAAGATCAAGGATTTCATCAGCGAGAACCGCGCGGCGCTCCTCGCTGCGGCCGGGAGCCGGCGCTGTGATGATCAATTCGGTGCCGGGTGACGCCAGCCTGAACGCGACACTCACCGAGATCCGCAGGCTGTGCGCGCGAGGTCGGCGATGCTGGTAAAGCTGTCTGCGCCGAGATGCTGGCAGGCATCCAGGAAATGGGATGCAAACGTGGCGAAGGCTTCGTTGATCGTGCCGTTGTCGTGGAGAAAGTCCCACCAGTGGAAGGTGATTACTCCCATCCCGGCTGGCTTGGCGATGTTCATCACGAATGCCGCGATTTCACGTGGAGTGTTCTGGCGCATGTTTCTGGGTGATACCGACGTGGTCTGGTAGATCACCGTTGCCGAGCCTGCTGTGTAGCAGGGGCGTCGCCGTTTTGCCTCTGCGCGGTCTTCCGGCTGGTCGGGATCAAGGCCGAGGGCCTGGACTTCGTGGTTCATAAGGGCACGGCTGAGGTGGAACCCCGCGGTCGTGCAGCGAGCGGCCACTGTCTCGTCGATGAAGTTGTGCGGTGGTATGAGCGTCGACGTGCCGAGATCGTCGCGGAAAGCGCGCAACACCTGCAGGAGTAGATCCACCCGTCTACGGCTGGGGGCGACGAGTTCGGGTGTGCCGGGGCCGTGAGCGGTTGGGTGGTCGGCATGGGTGAGTCCATGGACCGCGATGTCCGCCTTCCCGAGGCTGAGTTGCTGGTCGAAATAGGTACGCAGGCCGCGGTCCGCGAGGGAGCGGCGTGGGTGTCCGCAGGCTTCGCGGCGAGTCGCTGCCTCGCCGAGACATCCTGAGGCGGGGAAAGGAACGACGCCCAGCACGATGGGCCGGCCGCGCCAGACGTCCCGGTCGAGCAGTGTGAGCAGGTGCGGCGGGGTGCCGCTGTGAATGTCGTCGAGCCGTATGCAGAGGGTCACCATGAGCGTCTCCGAGGATCTGGGGATATCGGGCTGTGGTGGCCGCTCAGTTCGCCGTGAGCGCGATGGTGGGTTGCTGGGCGCGGAGGAACTGGGCGAGGGAGGCGATGCGCGTCAGTGGGGCCAGGTCCGGCCGTGGCAGGGGATCCTCGCTGAGAAGGCGGGATACCGCTTCACCGACGGCGGTGTGCAGTGGCGAGTCGTCGATGACCGTGTCGTGCAGGAGACGGCCGTCCTGGTGGGCGGTGATCCGGTGCTGGTTGCGGTCGAGCTGCCAGCCGTCCGGGGCAGTGACGGGGTCGAGGTGTGCGGTGAATCTGGTTCGCCCGGCGTGCACGGTGATGTGGCGGTGCCTGTCGTCGGAGGGCCGCCGGCCTCGGCTCCAGTGGCGGTCGCTGACCTGTCCGGTCCTGGGCGCGCCGCCGAGGACGATGGTAGACCCGGTGATCGTCGAGGCGAGTTCGAGGCTTGTGGCATGGCCGTCGACGGCGAGGGTCGATCTTTCGGTCAGCGCGGAGACGAACATGCGCGGGTCGTAGGTGGCGGTCAGCTCGCAGCGCCGCGGGTCGTCGCCGAGGTAGGTGGCCCAGGCGTCGGCGGGCAGAAACTGGCGCAGCGCGGTGAGCATGTGCAGCCATTCGTAGCCGAGCACGCCGTAGGAGCGATCGACGAAGCGACCGCGGGCGATGTCGGCGGTGCGGTCCTTGCTGAACGTGATGCCGATGTGGTCGAGCGGCGCGTCGGGCTCCAGCTCGGCGATGAGTCGACGCAGTGTGTCGAGTGCGCGGCTGTGTCGGTACTGATCGACGAGGGCCAGCCGGGCGCCACGGTGGGCTGCCAGCAACGCGGTCAGCTCCGCGATCTCGTGTCCCTGACAGGCAGGCTTTTCCAGCAGTATCCGTGCCGCCGGGTCTCGGCCCAGGATGGCGCGGAGGACCGGCAGATGATCGGCGGTGGGGCAGCAGATCGACCACAGCGCCACGGCCGACGCGACGGCGTCGGGCAGCCCGTCGATGCCGGAGGTGAAACTACGGAATCCCCGGGGAAGGTCCTGGTGCTTGGGATCGAGGATGGTCAGCGAGGCGCCTGCTTTGGCGAGGATCTCAGAGTGCAGGCGTCCGGCGACGCCGTAGCCGACGACACAGGCGTGCAGCCCGCTGACATCGGACGGGGTGGTGCGGGCATCACCGGTCGGGGCCGGATCGCGGGCTGGCGGTCCCGCGAGGTAGGTGTCGTAGTACGCCTCGTAGAGCCCGGCCGATCGGAGGAGGTCGTCGACGGCCTCGGTGTGCACTCCAGGTGTGAGCTGGTCAGCGGTGCGGCAGAGCCAACCGGTGGCGATCAGCGTGCCGGCTCGGTAGGCGTCGTAACCCTGGTTGGGTATCGCGTCGGCTTCGTACAGGTTGAGTGACCGGCCGTCGCCGAGGACGGTGGCGTGGTGCCCGCCGGCGAGACGGTACCTGCGCCCGATGCCGGGGATGGGCGTGGCCTGTTCTGCGTAGCGGGTGGTGGCCAGCAGGCTGAAGTCCTGGGTGGCGAAGGGCGCGAGGAACACGTCGTCGCGCAGGAGCGCCAGGTCCGCGGTGGTCAGGGCGTCATCCCCCGTGGTGCCAACGATGAGGAACGGGGCTGTCGCGCGTAGTGCATCGGCGACACGGCGGTGGGTGGGGTAGCCCGACTCGGCGGCGAGGATGAGAGCGAGCGGGTCAGTGTCGACGATGTGGACCTGGGCGCCTTGGGCGCGCAGGTTCCCGGCGAGCCGGGAGCCGAGCTCGCCGAAACCGATCACGAGCACCTGGCGTCCGATGATCTTGTGGGCGGCCAGCAGGCTGCGTAGGCGGCGGGCGCAGGAGTCCGCGATCTCCGGGTAGCCGAGCCGGGTCTTGAGCTCGGAGCGGGCGAGATTGAGCACTGGGATCGCCAATGGCCCGGCGGCGGCGATGCGCTTGAGCCCGGAGACGGTCAGCTCGACGGCGGCGTCGACACGCCGGGAGGCGTCCTTGCTGCCATAGCCCTGCGCGATGAACCCGCCGTCGTCGATGACGAGCACCCGGCATCCGGCGGCGTGGGCGCCATCGATGAAGGCATCGACGCCTGCCCGCGCTGCCGCCAGTTCGCTGTGGTGGCTTTCGGGCGCGTTGATGGCCGTGTTGTCCAGGACGGCGCTGGCGATGCCGTGGGCGAGCAGGGTGGCGTGGACCCGGTCGCGCCGCTGGGTGCGGTCACCCTTGGCGAGGGCGTAGATCCTCGATGCGGGGATTCCTGCGCGGTGGATGGCCAGCAGGAAGCCGAGGGTGTTCTCGACGTAGTGATCGCGAAAGATCAGAGCCCAGCATTCGAGGCCGAGATCTGTGGTGGCGTACCGGTCGATGAGCGGGAGATGGGCGCGGATGCGGTCCAGTTCGCCGCTGCTGTGGCGGCGTAGCCGCATCACCAGCTCGTCGATGAGCCGGGCCGCTTCCCGTGCGCCAGCGGGGTGGGAGTCGAGCAGGATCTCAAGGTGCGGTTCGGACTCCAGCGGGTGGGCTTGGGCGTCCGGAACGGGCGGGTAGGTGGCGCGCCAGCGGACTGTGAGGTCCGCTGGCGCGCCACCGCTCAACGGCACGACCGCTGTGTCGGGGTGCGGAAACTCGACCGGCAGTCCGTGCGCGGCGGTGATCTGCACGAGCGCCGCGCGTAGTTCGTCTGGGCTCAGCGGGCCGTGCACGACGCGCCATTCCTGGTCGCGCGGTGCGGCTGTCAGGGCTGGAGTGGTCATGATGTCCCTCGCTGGGGGCGGCGGCGGTGTCAGCGGCGTGCGGTCAGCTCGTGGAGAAGGGCGTCGGTGGCGGCTTGGTGGTCAAGCAGGATGCGCGCGGCCCGGTGGCGATGGAGCCAGAACTCGTCGAGGGCGTCCTGGAACAGGCCCGGCTTGAGGTAGTGCTGCTTGACGCCGTACAGGCTGGTGAGCAGCTGCAGTAGCGCGACCCGGGCGCAGGCGCGGATGTCGTCGGCCGCAGCTCGGGGGTTGGCCTCCAGGTAGCTTTCGATCAGTGTGCGGGCCGTGGCGAGCCAGTCCGTCGTCGTGGCGACGGTGTTGGGGTAGAAGGCGACCCGGCCCAGCTCGTATGCCAGGAAGAACGGGTCCGGCGGCCGGAAGTCGATGACCGCGCGGAGGCGGTCGTCGTCGAAGAGCAGGTTGACCGGGCTGTAGTCGCCGTGCAGGACCTGTGTGGTGAGCGTGGGCAGGTCAGCCAGGAGGCGGGGGATCTCATCGAGAACCTGTCGCCGCTCGGCGAGGGTGCGGACGGCGACGGCGTCGAACGAGTCCACCGGGCCTGTCGCGAGGCGGGCCTCGGCGATGTCCGTGAGGCGGTCGATGGTCGCGGCAAGCTCGGCGACGTCGACGGCGAGCCAGCTGCGTGCCTGCGTGGAGGGTGCGGCGCTCGCGGGCAGGGCCGCGAAGGTGGTGTGGATGAGGCCGAGGGCGTTGCCGGCGCCACGTGCCTGGCCCGCGGTGAGCGCGGTGGTGACGACCTTCCCGGGCATCCATTCCCACACGGATATCGGGTAGGGGGTGCTGGCGTCGATCAGGTGGCCGGCATTGTTACGGAGCAGCTCGGCGACCGGCACACCGTGCTGTCCGCCGAGCGCCGACAGCTCGATCGCGTCGGCCTCGCCGGTCAGGTCGGTGCCTGGAAGGTAGTTCTTAACGAAGACGTCGCCGTCCGCGCACGTCGCCCGGTAGTTGATCGTGCCCTGCCCGATGGGGAGCTGGTCCAGGCGCTGAGGGGTGAGCCCGTAGCTGCGTGTGAGAACGTCAGCGATCAAGGTTGTCGGGTCGGTGGTGAGATCAGTCATCGACGGTGGTCTCCGGTCAGGTGTGGGCGTGGTCGGTGTGGGGGCGGCTCACCCGGGAGCAGTTCCGCGGCGAGTGCCTGGTAGATCTGGCCGATGCGTCTCCACCGGCTGGCCGACTCGCCCGGCGGCCGGCGGGCCGGCGGGCCGGCGGCGTGTCCCGGTGATGTCAGCATCGCCTCGGCGGAGGCCAGCGCTCCGCCGAGGCCGTCCTCGGCGGGTGCCAGCCACCGAGAGTGACCTTGGGTGATTTCTCTTACTGCGGGCAGGTCGGGGGCGATCACCGGTACCCGATAGCAGGTGGCCGTGGTCACCGAACTGGGGTGCAGCACGTCGGCGAAGAAGCCGTAACCTGCGTCGGTCCGGTAGGGGCAGACAGCGGCGTGCGCGGAGGCGTAGAGGTGGCCGGCCTGCTCCGGGGGCACCCGATGCGGATACCAGATCAGCCGGCCGCCGGAACCCGCGACGACGCGCCCAAGATCAGCCGATATCGCGGGATCACGGCTGGCGCCGGCGATGAGCAGCCGTGCACGGTGGGTGTGGGCGAGGAAGGCCGCGGCCGTGGCGGGCACGTCCTTGTACCGGGTGATGTGGCCCATCAGCAGGAATAGCGGCTCGTCGCCGCCTACCTGCTCCACCATCGCGGCGATGGCTCCAGTCGGCGGCTGCCCGGGGTCGTCCAGCCCGGCCCAGCCGACCACCCGCACGTCCGCGCCCGTTCGCGCGCGCAGTGACACCCCGTCGGCGTGCGTGTGGCACAGGACGAGGTCCGCGAGGCCGAGAACCTCCTGGGCCACGGCGTCGTCGGTGTCCGTCACCGCGCCGCCGTCGATCGGGTGGAGATTATGGACCGTCCACACGATGCGCCATCCGGCGCGTCGCAGCCGGGCCAGGGCCGCCAGCAGTTCGGCGGCGGCCCGTGGTGTGCGGACCCCCTCGGCGGGATCGTGGTAAAGCCGCTTGAGCCGGTGAAGGTTCACCACCCCGGGCGGATGTGTCGCCTTCAGGCTCGCGAGGCCCGGGCTGAAATCCAAGGGGAGTGCCGGCGGGGCGTGCCGGTGCAGGTGCGCGAAGTACGGACTCGGCCAGCGCGGATAGTCCGTAATCATCACCCATCGGCGGGTCGGCGTCGTCATGGGCGGTCCTCCAGA
The DNA here is from genome assembly GCF_001536285.1 of Parafrankia irregularis. Taxonomy (NCBI): domain Bacteria; kingdom Bacillati; phylum Actinomycetota; class Actinomycetes; order Frankiales; family Frankiaceae; genus Parafrankia; species Parafrankia irregularis. The sequence continues at coordinate 23,014 of NZ_FAOZ01000043.1, forward strand.
CCGGAGCGCCACCAGGCGGCGGCGCGGCGGTACCGCACCAGACAGCTCTGCTGGTCGCGGTCGGCACCCGTCCACTCGAACGCGATCTCGACAGACCTGTCGTGACTCAGGGCCCCGAACGTCCGTGCCACGATCCGGTGGCCGGCGCCGGTCAGGCCGTCGCCGTTGTCGCTGACGTGCACGGCCCCGGTATGTGGGACGAGCTGTGACAGGTTTCCGGCAAGAGCGTCGGGGATGGCGGAGCACAACCAGGCGCGGTGGACCTGGTCAGTGTCCATGAGGACTTCGAGCCCCGAAGTGCGTTTGAGGTGCGCGGCGGCTGAGGTGAGCGCGTCCGCCGTGAACCACGCCGGATCATGCAACTCGACCAGCGTGGTCAGCCCGTACGGGGCAGCGAGATCCGGCACCGCCAGGTCGGACCACTGCCATTCGTCGAGGACGCGCCGGGCCAGCAGACGGACCGCGCGGGCTCCCAGCACGGCGGCGGCGCGCCCCAGCCGGTCAAGCTCGGCGCTCGCCTGCTGGTACGTCTCCGTGCCCGGCCGGACGAAGTCGGCCAGGTCGAGGTCCGCGGTGACCATGGTGATCGGCACACCCATCCGGCATCGGCGAGCCCAACGGCTAAGGGTGGCGATGTCGCGTCTGGCGACGTCGAACCCGCGCGGGCCGCCCCGCAGATGCAGAAAGGGAAGCTGGTGAGCTGTCGCGAGTGCGAGCAGGTCCTCCAGCTCGATGTGGCGGATGCCGATGCTGTAGAGCCCGATGGCCGTCGGTGGTGTGCCGGTCATGACCATTCCAGGATCACGAACGGGGCGGCGGGCCGCCGCGACCCGGCCAGCGCGGCGTAGAACGGCCCGGCCTGCTCGCCCGGGATCCGGGCGAACCAGCCCGGCGCACCGTCGGGGTCGACGGTGGCGGTGACCCAGCGCAGCGCTGTCTGGAACATCGCCCGCCGCATCTCGCCATCGTGGCCGGCGAGTTCGTGCATCCCTGCTACGACAGCGCCGTGTCGGTGCACGGCCGCAGCGGACAGGTCCGCCTCCGTTGCCGGCGTTCCCAGCAGCCCGAGAAGCCCGCCCGGCGCTGTCAGTGTCAGAGCCTGCGCTGCTCGTCCGGTGCAGTCGATGACGATCGGTTGCGACGCCGCACGCGGCGGTTCGGCCAGCACGGTGACGCCCGGCAAGGTCGCCAGAGCGGGCCGCGGGTGCTGGGTCACGACCTCGACCTGGGCCACGCCGAGCCGGGCGAGCTCCAGAGCGCAGCCCACCGCGACCGGGCCACCGCCGAGGACCAGGACCGTGCGGTGGGTACGGCAGTGTGCCACCCAACTGTCCAGGCCCAGAGCGGCCATCACCTGGAAGCGGGCAGCCGCGACATGCTCGGCTCGGGCGCCCTGCGGCACGGGCAGCCCACGGGGGTCACGGGGTGCGGCGGCGGCGCCGTGGGGCACGGGGATCAGCAGCTGGTCACCGCTTGGCCGACCGACGATCGTCATGTACCCGGCCTCGTGATCGGCGCCGTTCACCGTGGCGGCCAGGCGTCGCAGTTCGGTCCCGGGGCTGACCACGCTGTAGCACGCGGTCGACCAACCTGGTGGCACCGACACGGGTGGCACGACGACGGCGGCACCGCGCCGGAAGAGGATCCGGGCCCCCGCATGCGTGGACCTGGTCATGGCCACCGTTCCAGGAGGTCGGGGAGTTCCCCCACGTGAGTGATCACTGGGGTGTCGCCTGGCAGGCCATGCGGCCGAGGCCCGGAGCACACCAACGCGGCCCGCATCCCGAAGGCGCGTGGGCCGAGGACGTCCAGGCCGACGGTGTCGCCGACGAACAGGATCATCTCCGGCGGGCATTCGGCTTCGCCCCGGGCAGCGTCGGCGACGGCGGCATAGAACCGGGGGTCGGGTTTAGCGACCGCGAAGTCGCTCGACAGCACGAGGGAGTCGAAACACCCCGCCAGCCCGGCGGCGGCGAGGGTGCGTTGCCGGTGGGCGACCGGCCGCTGGGTGTTGCACGCCAGGACGAGCGTCCGTCCCGTACCGCGAAGCGCCTGGACCGCCCGCGCGGCGCGCGGATCTACGGCACCATCAGGCACGGCCCTCCACAGGGCGGCAACCACCGCTGCCAGGTCCGGTGTCTCGAGGCCCAGACGGCGCCACGCAGCGGTGAGGATCACCTCCCACGGCGTCTGGACACCTCTCCGATACGCGGCCTTGGCCTCGGCCCGAGCCTCCTCGACCGCCTCCTCGAGCCCCGCGGGGCTCGGACGACCCAGACGATGCTCCAGCACGGCCACGACATCGCGCCCGGATGGCGACGGCCCAGGCTCGGCCAGCGTGCCGCCGAAGTCCAGCGCCACCGCGGCCACCGCTCGCTCACCCACGGCTGGCCCCCTCGCGTGCCAGGGACTCGACCGCCGCCGCCAGCACGTCTGGGGTGCCGCGGGCCCACCAGCAGCGCACGGTGGACGCGAGCAGGCGCACCAGCTGCATCCTGCGGCGGACCAGATCCGGGCTTTCCAGGAGCGACAGCGGGTCCGCAGCCGCATCGTCGAGGACCTTGGCCAGCAGATGGCCGCTCGCACGACACAACGCGTTCATTGCCACGCGCTCGTCGCACGCCACCGGCGGTGACCCGAATGCTCCGCCATCGACAGCCACCATCACAATGCCCGCGAGCCTGGGTGCCCCACCGCTGAACCCGGGCAGGCTCACGGCGAGATCCACGAGCTCGCCGTCCTGTTCGGCGAAAGCGAGAGCAGGAAACCAGCGCGTCACGTCAGCGCGCCGTACGACGAAGGCGCGGGTGCCTCCCACCACAACGGCGACGCCCCGGGCGTCGAGTCGTACGAGGCAGGTGTCTCCCGCGACCGGGGACCACCCCATTGATTGGATCATGCCCAGGGCGGTGAGGCTCTTTCCGGCGCCGTGGTCGCCGATCAACAGCATCGCCTGGCCCGCCTTTGCCACCGCGACCCCATGCACGCTCAGTGTTTCGGTACCGAGATGCCCGACGTGGAGCCCAGCGTTGATGATTCGACGGGTGTCGGCCGGCCCTGCCGAGTCGTTGATCCTGAGCGCATCAGGTCCGCCGTGCCCGTCGGCGGGCGGGCCGCAGACACCGGGGATCTGTGCCGAGAGTATGGGCCACCACCTGCCCAGGTGCGGCGCGCCCTTGACTTCCAGACGCGTGCCAGCGCTGCGGATCAACCAGCCCCTGGTCACGGCGCACCCTCCTTGATCCATATGTGAGGTTCGCCGGACGACCTGGGTCGCGTCGTCCGGCTTGGCGTCGACCCGGCTGTGGCCTGGATCTGTCAGCGATCCTGCCGCCGTGGTCACATCCGGGGCAGATGAACATCGAGTGCTCGCAGGCTGTCGCGAACGCGTGCGAGCACTGCGAGGTCATCGAAAACCATGCCGGGATCGGCTCGGGCGACACTGGGGCATCGGCGGGGCAGAAGCGGTCTCGGTTCCTCTACTTGAGCGAGTATCGGCGCCTCGATCTGGCACCAGGTGACTTTTCCTTGTCCGGTGGGTGCCGGATAGTAGGCCGCGGCAATGCTCAACGCTTCCACGACGTGGAGGCCTCGGCCGTTTTCGTCATGGACGTACTGTGTCTGAAGAACGGGTGGCGCTGGATTGCGGTCCCAGACTTCGATGATGAGGCTCGAGGCGGTCCAACTGATACGCATGGCGATGACGGCGGGGCCGGGGTATGTCGGCGTTTCGGTGGCGCGGACGGCGTTGGTGACGATTTCTGACACCAGGAGTGTGCTGGTTTCGATGAGGTCTGGAAGTCCCCAGCTGTCCAACAGGTGGGCTGTCGTGCCCCGTGCCAGGGCCGGGGCGGTCGTGATGGCGGTGAACTGGTGGACGCTTGCCCGCAGGTGGGCGGTCGGCTGCGGGCAAGCGGCGGACGGGAGGTTCACGCTGGATTGGGCAGGGGAAACCGCTGCGTGGTCTGCGTGCCGGGGATGACGAGCACCGTCGCCCCGAGGCTCTCGATCTCCCTCTGGATCGTTCGGCGTACCGCCGGGATCGACGAGAACTGGTGGGGGCCTGCGATCAGGACCCCGCAGCCTTCGGTGCGTAGAAGGGCGTCGAGGATGACGGTGAGGCCAGCGCGGATGATCCGGCCTGGCGGCGTGTTGCGGTCGACGAGGATCTCGCTCAGCGTCAGGCCTTCTGCCTGGGCGTGGGCGGTGAGAAGATCGTGGAGGCGTTCTATCTCGGTTTCGTCGTCGCTTTCCAGCGAGATGTAGCCGTAGAAGGTTTGCGGCACGGAACTCCTTCCATTGGGGCCGGTCGAGGCGGTAGAGCGACAGTGGGTGTGCCGACTCCCGGACTGATCACAGGCGCCATCCAGCACACCCGGCCATGGGGCCAGGTTCTTGCTGCTCCCTGCGGTTAGCCCGCAATTTCCTTTGCTGGTGCGCAGAAGGTCGGGAGGTGGTCGTGATGACGGCGGCTGCCTCCGGCGGGCGCTGGCCGCACTCGACGCGCAGGACGTCGAACCCGGCCTGGATCAGGCGGTCGGTGGCCTGGCGGTAGACGTGGGCCTCGGCGTGGCTGGATCCCGGAGTGCGCTGGAAGCGGTTGTGGGCACCGCGGTCGCTGAAGCGGCGGGCGATGATGCCGGGGTCGGCTTCGAGGATGACCATTCGACCGCGGACGTTCCGGCGGCCCAGCCGCGGGCCTCGGCGCCGCTACCTGCGCAGGTGATGCCTTCGTCATGCATCGGTCCGTGTCCTTCGCAGGGCCGGGGCTGCCGGTCCGGTGGCCCGCGACCGCTCTGCCTGGCGCTTCCGTGGGAACGTGCACGATGCGCTCCTCTGCTGGACCGGGAATCCGGAGTGTTCTCGCCGCGCTAGGGATATGACACACTCCGCGCCAGACCTGTGACAGATCGAGAACTGTTCCCACCCTGGGTGGGAACAGTTCCCACTCACCCGACACGGCCGGCATGAGGGGAGCCACCGTGCAGACTGACAACGCGAAAGGCCGGCCAGCTCGTGCCCGGTACCACGCCCAGGCCCAGGCGCTGAGGGAGGCACGCCAGGCGGAGATCTCCGGATTGGCACGCGCGATGAGCACCGCGTGGCGCACCGTCGACCGGGCCACAGTTCGAGACGCTATCCAGGGTCACCGGGGCGGGAAACCAGTCCCTCTGCCCACGTTGGAAATATCCGAAGGCCTCGACCGCGCGTTGGAAGCGGACGGTGAGCTGCTGGCGCTCTGGCAGTCAGCGGTGATGGAGGACACCGCCATCCGCATCCGCCTTCCCATCCCCGCGGATGGACTTCCCCCCACCGCGGGGATCACAGTGGAACCACACCGACCCGAGGAGGTGAGAGCGACGGACAGACGCGACGTGCTCCGTTTGGGCGTAGCAGCTCCCACCATGGCCGCTGCTCTCGCCCTCGCCGAAAATGCGTCCCATGCGCTTTCGGCCCAACCGTCAGAATGGACGGTCGCCCAGCTCGACGAAGGCACCACCGCCATCGCCGAGTCCTACTGGTCCACGCCCCACGACCAGCTCCTCGCGACTCTCCTCGACTGCTACCAGCAGGCCGAGTCGATCGGCCGCGCCACCCGCCTGCCCGCAGCCCAGGCACGGATCTCCGGGATCGCCGGCCAATACGCCTACTACCTCGCCCGCCTCGGCTACCACTCCGGTGACCGCAGGCTCGCGACAGCCTTCGGAGTCGTCGCCGAGCAGTACGCCGCCGCCGCCGAGGACCCGTTGCTGTCCGGCGCCGTCGCTGGTCTTCGCTCGTGCAGCGCGTTCAACGCCAGCCGCTACGCCGAAGCGGCGCGGGTCGCAGAAGCCGCCCTACGCGCTCCCGATGTTCACGAGTACACCGCGCCCCGCCTCGCCGCCTACCTCGCGTCCGCGGAGGCGGCAGCCGGCCGACCACCGCGCGCACGTGCCGCGCTCGAGCGGATGAACGAACTCCCACTCCCGGCAACCCGGCTCCCCGGACCCGGCCACTTCGACCCCGCCGAACGCACGCTCTACCACGCACTCACCCTCGCCGAGCTCGACGACCCCGTAGCCCCCCATCACGCGCAGAACGCGATCGAAATCTACCCGTCCGAGCACGTGGAAGGATCCGCGCTCGCTTGGTGCGCCCTGGCCCGCGGTCTCAGCCAGGACGACCCCGGACAAGCCGCTAACGCCGCAGTCCACGCCCTGACCCTGTCCAACACCTGGCCCGCGGCCACCGTCGTCCAGCGAGCCCGCCGTGTCCACGCCCAGCTCACCGTCGACCACCGGCATGCCCCGGAAGTCATCGCGCTCGGCAAGAAGCTCGACATTCCCGCCACAATCGTCTGATAGATACCCCCAGGCTCAGGGTTTGACGATCTTCCGGGGAGAACGGTCGGTTACCTGATCTTCGCCGTGGGCGTGTCCTTGCGGCGCGGACACCTGTGGTCTGGGTTGCCCTCGGTAGGACGGGAAAACGGTGGGGCGGGCACGATGAGTTCTTGTGACGGGCCTGGAGGGCATGGGCGGGACGGCATGCAGCAGCCGGGTCTGTTCGGCGTCGACCGGTGAGGTGATGGCTGCCGAGCCGGTGCTGATGGCGTTGCACGCCGAGTACTACGAGCTGATCTGGCAGGGGCTGAAGACGCACGAGTTCCGGCGCCGGTTCCTGGAGGGCCGCCCGGTTCGCTGGTTTGTCTACCTGAACGCGCCGGTGTCGCGGCTGGCGGCGGTCATCGATCTGGGGCCGGCGGTGGTGGATGCGCCGGAGCGGGTCGCGGCGATCGCGGAGCGGGCCCGGGTGGGTAACGGCGCGAGCGTGTTGGAGTACGTGCGGGACCTGGAGCGGGCCTTCGCGATTCCGATCCTGGGTGTCACCGAGTACTCGGGCCGGTCCGTCGAGGAGCTGCGGACCGAGCCGGGTGGGTTCCATCCGCCGCAGGGTTATGTCCGGTTGAGGGGGCATCCGCGGCTGTTGGCGGTGTGCGAGAAGATCGCGGCGGACAGCCCGCTGCGCGAGATGTCCGTGCATCATCACTGATGCCGCCGCGGTGGCGGCGCCGGATCCCCCTGGAGGGATATCCGGCTATGACTGCGATGCACGGCCGGACGAGAGTGTACGGGCCGATGCCTGCGCTACGAAGCGGGATTCTCCGCTGCCTTATGCTGGCATCGCGGTCCGACCACAACATCTCGCACTTCTCGTTATGCGATGCCGCTACTGGTTGTGGTTGCCGTTGGATGTGGCTGTGCAGGATGAACGTGTCAATCGAGAGGAATTGCCTGGTGGACGCGACGCTGACGAGGGAAACCCACACGTCCGGAGGGATGGTACGGCGGGCGCCGCGCCATCGGCGGTCCGTGACGAGGGCCTTCACCGTCGGCGGTGCCTACGGTTTCCTCATCACCTCGGTGCATGCCGATGGGTCGCTGGCGGACATTCATCTGATCATGGCGAAGCAGGGGTCCACGCTGAGGGGGATGGCGGAGACCATCTCGTCGGCGATCTCGACGGGTCTGGCGCATGGTGTGCCGCTGGCGACGTTCGTCGCGCAGTTCACCGGCCTGCGGTTCGAGCCGTCGGGCGTGACCGACGATCCTGAGATCCCGCAGGCGATGTCGATCATCGACTATGTGGTGCGGCGTCTGGCGCTGGATTTCCCACCGGCGGGCGGCTCTGCCCGGGGAAAGTTCTAGCCGGCGTCGGCTCGTCAGGCTTCCCCGCGGTCCGCTTGGGGAGCCACCTGTTTCTGCCTGGCCGGGGTCTGCGCGGAGCTCGTCGCGGACCCCGGCCAGCTCGGACGAGTCGTGTGTGGCGGGTGGCGGTCGAGCGGGTCCGTCCGCGGGATCGGCAGCGGCGCCGGATGGCTTTACGTCGGCGCAGACAGTGTGATCACGAGGCGGTCTGCTTCGCGGGTCAGCGGGCCGGCCAGGTCCGGGTGGTCGCCGTGGTGGCTGGTCATTCTCAGGAGTTCGGCGCACATGAACAGCCGGGCCAGGGCGCCGGATCGGCACGACAGGTCCTCGGTGAACAGGTCCGACACCCGGGTGGCGACCGTGGGGACGAGGAGCGAGAACGCCAACAGGGTCGCGGCGTCGAGCCCGCGCGGTCCCAGGCCCCAGCCCTCCCAGTCCAACAGGACCATGCGCGGGGCGGTCAGGTTCGCCCAGTGCACATCGGCGTGCGCCGGCACCCACTCGTCCACCCTCGGGTCCACGGCCGGGCCGGCGTACTCGGAGATCCTCCTGTCGATCAGGTCCTGCCGGACCGCGACGCGGGTCGTGGTCGCCCCGGCGAGTGCGGTGAGTGATCCGCGCAGGGTCTCCCACCATCCGTCGGACAGGCCCTGCGGTTCTGTCCGCAGTTCCGGTGTGGAGCTGACCGTGGGTGCTTTGACGCGGGTCGTCTCGTCGGCCCGCCACACCAGGTCCCGTGAGGAGTCGGCCCACCGCACGGACCCCAATAGTTGGGGTTTCGACACGCCGGTGAGGACGGAGGCGCATTCCTCCCCGGCCCAGATCCGTTCGTTGATCCGTGACACGGGACGGAATTGGATCTTGACCCAGGTTCCCCGGTCGGTGCCGAATCCGACCGATTTACCGCCCCATCCGAAGGCCGGATGCGCACGGTCCAGATCCACGCGGAGCGCTGCCGTGCAGTGGTCGAGTACGTCCGGGACGGGGGTTTCCCGCAGATCGAGCACCGTCATCCCTCGATGCTCACCTGGGACCGGCGCGCGATCTCCAGTGGGTTCGGTCAGGGCATGTAGCCGGCTGGCGCGGTCGGGGCCGTGACGGGCAGCCCCCACCGGACGGCGGCCACGCGCCGTACCTGTGCCGCCTGTTCGAGGGCGGGCTGGCCCCAGCCGAGCAGGCCGGGCGCGCAGGCCAGCGAGGTCATCAATCGCCGGTAGGTCCGCCCTCCGTCCGGGTCCGGACGCCGGGTGTCGAACCGGCTGATCCTCGCCGTCATCCGGACCTGCGCGTACGGGGCCCGGCCGGGCCGGTGTACCTCCTGGAAGCCGAGGTAGACGGGCTGGAGGATCTCGACCTGGCTCTCCTCCCGTGCTTCGCGCACGAGGGTGTCGACCAGCCCGCGGTCACGGTCCTCGGGGGTTCCTCCGGGCAGGTTGTGCCAGCCGTCGATGTCCTGGAGCAGCACGCGGCCGGTGGTGTCGAGGAGCCATCCGTAGACCTGTGTCACGGGGAGGTGCGGCGGGACTATCGCCCGTGGCCACCACCGAAACGCCGCACCGTCGTCACCCATCTGGTGACCGTAGACGGATCCTGCGCCGGCCGGCCGAGTAGGCGCCGGAAAGAAGCCGGTCTCGGTGGGAATGTCGGCCGGCCGTCGCGCGGGCTTTCGGGTGACGGTTGTGGCCTGGTGCGATCGGTGTGGGTCGGTTCGCGGCCGAGGTCCTCGCGTCCGCTGGCCTTCTCCAAGCCTCGGGGATCCGTCCGTTCATCCGCGCTGCTCGGGATCTGCGACGACCCTCGCGCTGGTGATCTTGTCCCCCGTTGGGGGACAAGATCACTATCGATGGTGTGGCATCGCGCACCTCGGGCGATCACATGCGGACGGCCTGCCACTCCCGTCTTGTTCCAGAGAAGGACGGTCACTCCCAGCCGAGGACGACCTGGGCACGCGCCGCCGTGACCATCTGGCCGGGTCGTGGGGTGTCCCCGGCGCTGGAGGGTGGGTGGATCCGGATGCGGGGATCGGGGCCTTCACGGCGCTGGCTGTCCCAGATCTGGACGTCGTAGGCGAGCAGGTCGGCGGTCCGGTGTCGGTCGGGGCCGTAGGCGGCGGCCCGAATCTCCACGGTGTTGTCGGGGTGGGGTTCGAGGTCGAGGAAGGTGAGGGTGTCTCGGGTCCACACCGCCGACACGCCGCCGGGGTACGGGGAGCCGAGCGGTGCCCGTTGGTCGCTGACGGTCTCGAGGTACAGCCGGCCGTAGACCGGCTGGGTGGTGGCGAGCGCCAGGTCCAGGCGCGGGATCAGGAGGGCGGGCAGGGTCACACCGGTCCGGACGAGGTGCTGGGGTCCGCGGACGGCGTCCCGGAGCGCGGCGGGGTCCACGTCGTGGCCGGCGGCGTCGAGGCGTGCCCTGGCGGTGAGGAACACCGCGGTGCGCCGGGGGCGTGGGGTGTGTCCGGGGACGGGCCGGATCGAGTCGGAGACGAGCAGGTCGCGGTCCCGGGTGAACGCCACCGTGCGTTCGAGGCCGCGTAGGCGCAGCGGGAGGACGAGCCGTCCGCCGTCGGCAACCTCCCGGGCCAGCGCCGGGTGGATGCCGGTCGGGTCGTGCAGCAGGACACGGTCGTAGGGCAGGTGCGGTCGGGCTGTGAGGTCCCCACCGACCACCGTGATGTTGCTGTGGCACAGAGTGTGCAGGCCGGTGGTGTTGCCGCGGATCGCGGCGGGGTCGAAGTCGGTGGTCAGGACGGTGCCGCAGCGGCCCGTCAGCACGGACAACAGCGCCGTGCTGTAGCCGTCCGGGGCTCCGATCTCCAGGATCCGGTCGCCGGGCTGGACGTCGAGCTGGTCGAGCATCACCGTGACCGTGGCGGGCGTCGACGCCCACGCCTCGTACCCGCGCCGGGCGGCGGCGCGGTGCGTCTCCTCGGCGGGGAGGCCGGGCAGGAAGCGCTCGCGTGGCACGGTCCGCAGCGCCGCCTGCACCGGCGCGGACAGCGGTGTCGTGGCGAGGATCCGCTCGACCATCGCCGCGCGCGGCGCCCGGGTCGACGTGTTCGCCGTGCCGCCGGCGGTCATGGCGCCGTGGGCAGCAGGTCGTCGAAGTCGCCGTCTTTCGCCGCCTGCACGAAGTTGGCGAGCGCGGCCGGTGAGCTGCGCAGCGCCGGGCCGAGACCAGAGCGGATCAGGACGCGGGTGCCGTCGACTGCCACCTCGAGGACGTCGGAGGCCGGGTGCGCGGGGTGGGAGGGCCGCCGCCACTCCAGCGTGGAGAGAACCGGGGTGTTGGTGAGGGATCGGGACACGGTTTCCTTCGCTCAGGCGGGTGAGGGGACGGCCGGCCTCGCGCCGCGCGGGACAGCGTGGGCCTGGCCGGATGGTGGGAGGTGAGGGGTGTTATCGGGGCAGGGCCCGACGGACGGCGGTGAGGCGCATCACCGGCAAGGTGATGCGCACACCGCTGTGCTCCGCGCCCCGGACGAGGGCCTGTTCGTACCTGCCGACGAGCCGCTGGTCTGTGATCGTGCTTCTCATCAGCTGTGCCGTGGACGGGCCACCGGGTGTGACAGGGCGGGAGAGGTAGGCCTTCACCGCGTCGACTTCCCGGAGATCCACATGGACCCAGTCGCAGCGGGGAAGCCCGGCGTCCAGGCCTGTCAGCTGGCCCGCGAGGACGAGTCCGCGTTCGCTGAGGCGGCGCGCGGCGCGTAGCGCGGGGGTCGCGTTCCCGACGGCGGTGTGGACGAGATCGACCTCGGACGGGTCGATGCCCTGCCAGTCGAGCTCCACCCGTTGTTCGGCGTGCAGCGGCTCGCGGATCGACAGGCGCCCGCCCACCTCGAGGACCCGCGCGGCCTCGGCCATCAGGCCGCGCAGCGGCGCGCGGTAGGCGAACACCCGGTTGGCGACGACGACCTGCGCCGACGCGGATGGCAGGTCCAGGGTGAACGGGTCCGTACCGATCCAGCGGACAGTGCCTGCGCCGGGCATCGGCCTCGCCTGCCGGATCACGGGCACCCGCGGGGTGACGGTCGACACGGTGCCCTCGGGGCCGACGCGTCGCAGCGCCTCCAAGGTGAGCAGCGCGGTCTCGTCGCCGAGGTTGACGACATGCTCACCGGGCCTGATGCCGGCGTCGTCGAGGATCTGGGCGCATTCGACCTGCGCGCGGCGCTGGTCGACCGACGTCGTTCCCGCGGCCCAGCCGGGCGTGGGCCACGCCTGCGCCGGCTCCGTCATACGCATCGCATCCGCCCTCCCGAACGTGATCGCCTTGGCCGGGCGGAGCGGCTGGGATATCCGGGCTTGCGGGCCCGCCCGTTCTCCGGCCTGTCCAGGAAACCCGGCCCCCGGTGCGGGCGGTACCGTCCACTCTCCGTCCAACCGCGACCGGTCGACGACGGAAGGTGGCGGCCTTCGGTAGTTTCCCCCGAAACGTTGCGACCATTCCCTGTTCGACCAGCCTGGAGGGCACCGCGTGCCGATCGGATCAGTGTTCTTCGACGTCGGGGAGACGATCGTGGACGAGTCCCGGGAGTACGGGACGTGGGCGGACTGGCTGGGGGTGCCGCGGCACACGTTCTCCGCCGTGTTCGGCGCGGTGATCGCCCGCGGGTTGGACTACCGGCTGGTGTTCCAGGTGTTCCGGCCCGGGTTCGACCTCCAGGTGGAACGGGAACGGCGCGCGGCGGCCGGGCGGCCGGAGTCGTTCGGTGAGGACGACCTGTACGCCGACGCCCGGCCCTGCCTGGCGGCGCTACGCGCCGACGGCCTGCGGGTCGGGCTGGCGGGTAACCAGACCGCCCGCGCCGAAACCCTCCTGCGGGCGTTGGACCTGCCCGTCGACGTGATCGGCACCTCGGACGGCTGGGGTGTGGAGAAACCCGCGGCGGGCTTCTTCCAGCGCCTGATCGCCGAGGCGGGCTGCCCGGCCGGGGAGATCCTGTACGTCGGGGACCGGCTCGACAACGACATCCGCCCCGCGCAGGCCGCCGGTTTGGCGACCGCGCTGGTGCGCCGGGGCCCGTGGGGCCACATCCTCACCGAGCCGGCCGTTGCCGACGGCTGCCTGTTCCACCTCGACTCGCTGGTCGACCTCCCCGATCTGGTGCGCGCCCACAACGCGGCGCGCTGACACCCCCCGGGGTGAGGTCAGGGTGCCGGTGACAGCGCTCGGATCCGCCCGTCGAGGTGCCGGCCGTGCGCGCTGTCTCCCAGCAGGGGCCGCAGCGCGCGGACACGGTCCAGGCCGGTCGCGTACCAGTCGACGGTGAGCGCCTCGATCGCCTGGCCGAGGTAGTCCGCGACGCGGTCACCATCCCCGCCACAGGCGCCCGCGAGATCGGCCAGCACCACGATCCGCTGCTTGCCTCCCCGCGTCCCGAGCCCGCCGGCCGCCGCCGTGAGCCGGCGGGCGGCCTCCGCGTGATCGCCGGTGGTGAGGGCGGCGTAGCCGGCGAAGGAGTCCAGCCGGGCCGCGTCGTAGAAGTCGAACCAGGCCAGACCGCTGCCCCCGTCGGGTAGTGACGCTTCGGCGAGGTCGATCTGGTGACGGCTGGCCGCCGGGGCGCAGCTTCTGGCCTCGATCTCCGAGGACACACCGTGCAACCATGAGCGGACGAGGGGATCGACGCCGTGCCAGCAGTGCTGCAACGCGGCGGTGATCAGGTTCCGCGCAGCGTCGGGATCCCGCCCCCAGCCGGGCACGAAGGCCATATGGCCCAGGACCGCGGCGGCGAACGCGTGGTCCCCGGCCTCCCTGCTGGCGGTGAGCGCGACCTCGTAGCACCGTGAGGCGACGGCCGGCTGACCGAGATCGAAGAAGGCGAGGCGGCCGGTGAGCAACGCCGACTGGACCAGCCCGGCGGCGAGCGCCACGCGGTCCGCGCCACGGGCTCCGCGCACGAGCGCGACACCCAGATGGGTGTGCGCGTAGGACGCCTCGAACAACGGACCCGCGGGGCTGGTCCAGTAGAGCTCCCACTGCCCCTGGGCGATCCTCGCGTAGGCGCCGGGTGCCACCTCGGACGACCCGGCCGGCGTAGCGCCGTCGGCCGGTGTCGCGGACAGAAGCGGGCTCAGCAGCGGCAGCGTTCCCGCTCCCAGCATCGCGCGCAGGACCGCGGCGCGGTCCCAGTACTCGCTGGCCATGCCGTCCTCCCGTCTCCTCGACGTGTCAGGGCGCATCCTGAGCTCCTCCTCTGTCAGGAGGCCGAGCTCGCTCGCGGGTTTCCCGAACAGGGTCACCAGGTGCTTGCGGTACCGAGGTTCGGGACGGCGCTCACCGGTCTCCCAGCGGCGGACCGTGTTGGCCGACAGACCGGTGTAGGTCTCACCGGCCCGGTCCATCTCCGCGCCGACGCGGCGGGCGACCTCGTCCTGCGACCAGCCACGCTCGAGCCGTTCCCAGGCCAGGTTCCGGTTCGGAGGATGACGGTGACCTGCCACTGCCCACCTCCCACAGATCGTCCGGCAGGAGCCGTCGACGGCACGACGCTAGCCGACCTGCTACCTTCCGTCATCATCCGGTCGCCAGTGGACGGGCTGTGGACGGCACCGGCCCACGCCGGCGACCGCGCCTGCTGGCCGGCGGGGCCGGACGATCGGGAACCGGACGAACGGACCCGGAACCTGACCCGCACCCCCGACCATCAGGCCGACCCGCGACGACGTACTGGCGGGGTCGTGGCCACCGCCGAACGGGGGTCGCGGTGGCGCCGCAGGACGCCGGGTCGGGTTGCCGCGCGCCGATCACGCCCGTGCTGGGTCCGGCGGAGCCGCCGCCGGGGAACCGGTCCCGCGTTCGCGTCGTGCGCGGTCCTGCCAGGCAGAAGGGAGGGCCCGGACACCGTCACGGTGTCCGGGCCCTCCCTTCTGCCTGGCTATTCCTTGATGGTGCGGGCGCTTTTCTGGCGGGGGATGAGACGGGCGACGCCTTCGGCTATCTCGCGGGCGAGTTCGGGGAGGATATGGGCGTAGGTGTCCGCGGTGATGGCGATGCTGGCGTGTCCGAGGAGTTCCTGGACGGCTTTGATATCGGCGCCGGCCGCGAGGGCGAGGGTCGCCGCTCCGTGCCGCAGATCGTGCAGGCGGATCGGAGGTAGGCCGGCGGCGGCGACGAGCTCCTTGAAATGCTTGGTGACCTCATCGGGAATGAGCGGAGAGCCGTTGGGTTCGGTGAAGACGAGACCGTTGTCGGCCCAGTGCGCGCCGTGGGAGAGACGGTGGGCGTTCTGGCGGGCACGGCGGTGACGGAGAACCGTGACGGTGTCGGCGTCGAGGGAGATCTGCCGGTCTCCGGCATCGGATTTCGGGGCGCCCATCTCGGTGTCCGCCCCGTACTGGGTGATCTGCCAGCGGACGGTGAGGCTGCCCTCGTCGAGATCGAGATCGGTCCAGTGGACACCGCAGGCCTCTCCACGGCGCAGACCACGGTGGGCGATGAGGTGATACAGCTCGTAGTACCGGTCGTTCCGTGCTTCCGCGAGGTCGAGGAAAGCACCGGTCTGGGCCGGGGTCCACACCATCACCGGTGAGGGAACCTCGCCGGTGGCGCGCCAGCGGGCGACACGTTCCTTCGTCCACAGCAACGCCTTGGGTCGCTTCCCGGAAGGGAGCTCGACCCACGCCGCCGGGTTGAACGTGATCAGACCGATGCGGATGCCGTGGTTGAGCGCCGCGCGCAGCGTGGCCCGGATCCGCTGTTTGTAGGCGTCGCTGGTGACTTTCTGCCCCTTGAACATCTCCCGACGCTCGGGGTCCTTCCCGGCGCGGATCCGCCGGATCGTCTCGTTACGGATGTCGATCCGGTCGAACATGTCATCGAGATGGCCGATCGTGAGCTGATCGAGCCGGATGTCCCCGATGAACGGCACCAGGTGCATGCGGATCGATACCTCGTACCCTTCGCGGGTGGACCGTCGGATCGTGCGACGTCCCGCCAGCCAGGTGTATAGCCATTCCCCGACAGTGATCTGCGGGTTGAGGTCGGCACGGCGCCGGTACCTTTCCTTGACCACGGCGGGATCCGGCAGCGGATCCCCGGCTTTGATCGCGTCGAGGATGAGGTCCCGGATCTGGCCGACGCCGTGGCTGTCGCTCCCGGGAATGGCCACGAGATCCTGGATATTCCTGATCTCGTCGCTGGCCGCGTCGTGCGAAGGAAGACCAGACCGGCGCGCTTCCTGCCGGCGGCCGTCGGCGCTCGGAGGAAGGTCCACGCGGTAGTGCCAGGTCCCGTGATGGGAACTCCAGATACCGTTCCTCCTGCGGAGCTTCGGGCAGCTGTTTCCCAGCTGCCGGCGGGTTTCCGGGTCGCGGCATCCGCACCGCTTGAAGATCGATCCGTTCGGGTTAGCCATGGGACTCGTCACGGGCGCTCCAGTAGCAGGCGAAGAATGTGGTGGGCCCGGCCGGTCGGATAATCGAATACGCCGCCCGGGAACGCATTCGATTCAGCCCGGTCGTTTCGTTTCCTGTCAAGCGGATTCCCCATTTTCTTTGTGAATCCCGAGAAGGTGTTTGAGGGGTGCGGTGGGTACCTGGTAGCGGCCTTTGATGCGGAGTACGGGGACGGGGAACTCGTCGCGGGCGGCGAGTTCGTAGGCCTTCGTCCGGCCGATACCGAGGATTTCACCGGCGGTGACAATGCCGACTCGTGCCCCGAGCTGATCTATTTCTTTTTCAGTCCACGTCTTCACTCGACTCCTCGCGAGGACGGGTGCGGTTCTCCTCTGGGGGCGGGCGAGCCTCGGCGCTGCTTCCCGAAAGGGCTCCCCGAGAGGCACGGGAAAGGGCCGGGGGCGTCCGCCGGGCGGGCGGGCGGGCGGGCGGGCGGCGCGGCGGTGCCGGCGCGGACCGTCGCGCGCCGGGGCGGGCGCCCCCGGGTCCGAAGATGATCTGACGGTGATCTGACTGTTATTGCGTGTGCAACTTGTGTCAGATCACCGTCAGATCACTGTCAGATCACCGTCAGGTCCTGTTTATGCAGGTCAGAGCTGGTGTCAGGTCTGCTGGTCGGGTATCGGCCGGGTGGTGAAAAGCAGGATGTCCTCGTGGGCGGTGACGTGGAGGGGGGTGCCGGCGGCGTGGGCGGTGCGGGCGTTGTGGAGGGCGAAGAACGTCGTGCGGGACACCAGACGGCCTTGGCGCAGACCGGCGAGGAGCGCCGCGGCGCGGGCGACGCGGACGAGCCCGACCTGCTGGGCGCTGTGCAGGATCGCGCCGGGAAGGTCGACGAGCTCGCCGTCCTGGCGGTACGGACGCACCGCGACCGCGACGATTCCACCGGGGCGGAGAAGGGCCGCGGCGCCGGTGAGAATCTCGGTGAATCCGGCCAGGAGATCGGTGAGGTCGGTGTTGGCGAGGTTTCCCCTGCCGGTGCTGTAGGTGTAGTCCCGTTTCCGGACCCCGTTCTCACGGTCCGCCTCGACAGTGCCGTGGGTCGCTTTCCCATAGGGCGGCGAGGTGAGCACCAGCGCGGCCTTTCCCCGCGCGGCCTCGGGGGCGAGGTCGGGGAGCTGGCGGGAGTCTCCGGTGAGGAGCCGGATGGTCCCGGTGGCGCCCTGGGTGAGCGCGAGGGTGGCGTTGGCGCGACCGATGACGGCCCAGCGGGACTCGTATTCGATCCCGAGGGCGTTCCGTCCGAGGTGGGCGGCCTCCACCAGTGTGGTGCCGATACCGCACATGGGGTCGACGATAAGATCACCGGGCTCGGTGAAGGCGTCGATGATGTGCCGGGCGAGAGCGGGCAGCATCCGGGCGGGATGCGCCAGGGATTCGGGCACGTATCGGTTCAGCCGCTGGAAACGGGGATGGGTCTGCGATACCGCCCAGACGGTGAGCGGGACGGGGATATGGCGGTCAGCCACGCGCACCACCACCGGGCTTGGCGAACACGGCCAGATCGGTGTGGACCGGATGCAGGGGCCCGTGATCGGACGGGATGTCCGCCGGGGGGTGAAGGCCGTCGTCCTGGATGGGACTGGTGAGGATGATGATGTGCTGGAGGTAGCGCAGCCCGGCTGCACGGGCTGCGGTGATGGTGTCCGCGAGCGGATCGGCGGACCCGCCGGCAGGGGTGTGCACGGTGAGGCAATATCCCCCGGGTCGGAGCATGCGGGCGAGGGTGCTCAGGTCGGCGAGAAGTGTTTCCGGGCTGGCGGCGGGCGGGTGGTCGATGACGAGTCCCGCGTCGCCGTCCCAGTTTCTGGTGCTGCCGGGAATGGTGCCCTCCGGTGTGCGGCGGAGCGCGATGTAGCGGCGCCGAAGATAGTCAGCGGCCCCGGTGAGGATTCCCCTGTCGTCGAGGCTGATGACAAGGTCGCGCGTGTTGCTGAAGGTAGCGAGGGCGCGGGCGGCGGCCTCGGCGGGGAGAGCCCCGGAGATTTCCGGGGTGGCGGTGGGCCAGACGGTGAGCGGAATGATCCGCGGCTGTGTGGTTCGGCTGGGACGGGGCTGGGGCATTCGGTTCCTCCGCACGGGAATTCCGGCGCACGCCACCCTGGGAAGGGCGGCGGGCGGCGGGATGGGGTGTGTGGGGCCGAGTGTTTTCCAGACCGTCTGACGGTGATCTGACACAGATCTGACTCTGATCATCTGCGGGGTTCACGGCAGCGTTGTTGATCAGAGTCAGATCACCGTCAGATCAGTGTCAGATCACCGTCAGATCGCTTCCGGAGGCCTTTTCGCCCTGTCTGCCTGGGCGTGGACGAGTGTCAGATCAGTGTCAGATCACCGTCAGATGGGGTGTGGCGTCCTTGGGGCCGACCGAAACACAGGGCCTCACGGACGGGAGTCCATCCATGGCGGTGCACGATTTTGAGGACACGACGGGATCGGCGTTGGATCTGGTCGAGACGTCGTTTCTGACCCTGACGGAATCCCCGGGTGGGCTGGGGGTGAACGGCGCCGATTTCCCGGGTTTGGCGGACCGGTGGTTCGGTCTGCGGGACCTGCGGGTGGAGATGACTCGGCCGCAGGCCTCGTGGGCGACCCGGAACGCGGTGTGGGCGTTTCTTCTCGCGGCGCGGGACGTGGACGCGTGGAAGGTCGCGGCCGTGGGAATGGCGATGCCGGCGCTGCGGCATATCACGGCCACGCTGGCCCCGGTCTACCGCGGCGAGGCCGCCGATCTGGACGCGGAGGTGCTGACCGGCTTTATCGACGTGTACGCCGGGCTGCCCGCCGGGACGCGGGGAATCCCCGGCCGTCTGGCGTTCGGTGCCTACGAGGCGGGGCTGGTCGAGGTGGCCGGCTATCGCAAGCCCGGAATGGACCTTCCGGTCCTGGGCGCCTTGCCGCGGCCGTGGCTCGAGCCTCGGTGGTTGCTCGCGCAGGCGGTGGAACGGGCGGTGATCAGCCCGCCGGACGCGCGGCTGCTGGCGCTGACCCGGCTGCAGGGGGTGACGGTGGCGGCGGTGTCCGAGCGCAGCGGTGTCCCGGGTGAGGAGCTCGCGATCCGCCGCGACGCCGCGGAGCTGGAGCTGGCCGTCGCGGTCGGGGCCGGTGAGCTGGGCCCCGGCACGGGTGGTGGCCGATGACCCGGTTCTCGGCGGTGTGGGTCCGGCTGGTGCGTGCGGTGCGTCGTCGGGTGGGGCGGGTGCCGGCGGACCTGTGGCTCGGGGTGTGCGCGGGGCTCGCCGGAGGGCTGGGGTGGGTCCTGAGCCCGGCCGGGTCCGCTCCCGGTCCCGGGTGGGAACTGATCGGCTCGCCGGCGGGGTGGGCCCGGGTCGCCGCGGCGGTGCTGTGCGCGGTGTTCGCGCTGCTTCTCCTGGTGTGTGACGAGCCGTGGCTTGCCCGGGGCGCGGGGAGTGAGGCGGACCGGCGGCGGCTGTTGCGGCTGGCGGTGCTGCTGGCCGGGGTCGTCGTCGGGGTCATCGTCCTGGCGGGGGTGTCCGATGCGGCGGTGGTGGCGCAGGTGGCTCCGCCTCCGCCGGCCGGGGTGTCGACCGCGCCGGATCTGAAGACCGTGTTGGACAACGCGCGGAACTGGATGATGGGGATCCTCGCGACGGTCGCGACGTTCTTCTTCACGCTTGGGGCGGCGCGGTACGCGAGCGCGAACGGGGATCCCGGCGAGGTCGAGCGGGCGAAGGGCTCGTTCCGTAACGCGGCGCTCGGCTACGGGTTGGCCGTCCTCGCCCCGCTCCTGGTGAAGGCCTTGCAGTCCGTGGTCGGTGCCTGATGCCCCGACCACCGCGCAGGCCACGGCGGCCGTGGGCACGGCGGGCCGGGGTGGCGGTGTGTGTGCTGGTGGTGGGTGCGGGGGTGCTGGCCGGGTCGGTCGGGGTCGCCGACGCGGTCACGGTTCCGGCTCCTCCGGCGGCGTCTCCCGCACCCGCTCCGGCCGGGACTCCGGCGCGGCAGGTGGACCCCTCCGCCCCGGAGGCGGGGGCATCCCCGTCGGCGCCGTCCCCCTCCGCCGGGGCGACACCCGACCCTTCCGCCGGGGCCACCCCCCGTCCCTCCGCCGGGGCTCCGGCGGCGGACAGCGGTACCGGCGACGTCCCGCCGCCACCGTCGGCGGAGCTCGCGCCGACGGCCCCGGCGGACCCGAGTGAGGATCCGGCGGCGGGGCAGCCGACCCCGACCCCGAACCCGCAGCCCGGGGCGTCCCCGGACCCGAACGCGGGCGGTGACGGCGGCTGGGTGAGCAGCCTGCTCTCGTTCGGCTGGCTCGATATTCCGGGGCGGATCCTGAGGGCGATCAACGGTTGGTTCGCCGGGCTCGTCGAGGCGGCGGTCGAGCCGGTCGTACGCCTGCTCGGTCAGACGGTGCTGTCCACCCCGGACGTGACCCAGCAGCCACGGGTCCGGGAGCTGTGGAAAGGCACCCTGCTGATCGCGGACAGTCTGATGCTGCTGGTCCTGATGGCCGGCGGTGTCGCCGCGATGGGCTACGACAGCGTGCAGACCCGCGCCACCGCCAAAGAGATGTTGCCGCGGATGATCCTCGGGTTCGGCGCCGCGAACCTCTCCCTGCCCCTGATGAGCTGGGCCATCACCGCCGCGAACGCCCTGTCCCGGGCCTTCACGGACATGGGCGGCCTCGACAGCAGCGGCGCGTTCAGTGCGCTACTCACCGTGCTGGCCGCCGGCGCCCTGGCCGATATCTTCCTGGTCCTGCTCGCGATCGGCGTGGTCGGGCTGATGGTGATGCTGATCGTCGGGTGGATCATCCGGGTGGCGGCGATGATGGCCCTGGCCGTCGCCGGCCCGCTGCTGCTGATCTGCCATGGCCTGCCCTGGACCGAGGGCGCGGCGAACCTGTGGTGGCGGGCCCTCGGGAGCTGCCTGGCGGTGCAGGTCGGCCAGTCGGTCCTGCTCACCCTGGGCATCCGGGTCCTGCTCGCCACCGATGACGGCGCCTACAACCCGATCCCGACGTCGGACACCCTGGCGAACCTGCTCACCTCCGCCGCCTTGTTCTACCTCGCCGTGAAGATCCAGTCGTATGCCACCCAGCACCTGATGGGCGGCGGCCGGTCGACCGTCGTGTCGCTGGTGAAGTACCGGCTGCTGCGCCAAGGCGCCCGCCGGCTCGGTATCCCGCTCTGACCGGCCTTACCGCCATCCCCCTTTCTCCTCTCCCTTTCTCGTTCTGTCGCCTGAAAGGTCGTACTCACGCATGCCTGAAATACCCGGATCTGACAGGGTTCGTATTCCCTCCGATGTCGACCGGCCGGACCGGATCCTGGCCGGTCTGACTGCCCGGCAGCTGACGTTGCTCGCGCCACCGGTGCTGCTCGCTCTCGCGGTGTACTGGACGGCGTCGCCGTATCTGCCGCTGCCGGTGGTGGCGCTGCTGGTGGTGCCGCTGCTCGGCGCCGGTGTGGCGCTCGCGTTGGGGCAGCGCGGCGGGCTGACCGCGGACCGGTACGCCACCGCGGCCCTGGCCCACCACCGCACCCCCAAGGTCCAGATCGTCGCCCCCGACGGGGTGCCCGCGCAGCCCGGCTGGGTCCCGGACATCCCCGCCGCCCGCCGCCGCAAGCCCGTGGCGGCCAGGCCGCTGGCCGCCGGAGTCGACGCGGCCGGTGTCGTCGACCTGCACGGCGCGGTCGCCGTCGTCGCCGAGATCGCCGGGGTGAACCTGGCCCTGGCCGGTGACGCCGACACCGCGCGGAAGGTCACCGGCTACGGGCGGATGCTCAACGCCCTGTCCGGCCCGGTCCAGATCACCCTCCGCGGCGTACCGGTCCGCCTCGACCCGCACCTGGACCGGCTTCGTGCCCTCGCGGAGCAGGCACCCCACCCGGCACTGGCCGCCGCTGCCCGCGATCACGCCGTGTTCCTCGGCGATCTCGCGGCGACCCGGCAGCTGCGGACCCGGCAGATCCTGCTCACCGCCCACGAACCCATCCCGCCGGGCCGCGGTGGGCGGGACACCGCCGCCGCCACCGCGGCACGCCGCATCGAGGAAGCCCTCGGCCTGCTCGCCGCCGCCGGGCTACGCGGCCGGATCCTCACCGGCCCGGAGCTGACCGCCCTGCTCGCCGCCGCCGCCGACCCTGCCGGCCCGCCGCCCCCCGAGCACGTCACCGCGACCGGCCCGGTCCGCGGCCACACCCCGATCGGAGCCCGCCGATGAGCCGCACCCGCCACCGCCCGCACCTCGCCCCGCCCTCAGCCGGCCGCCGGCCTCTGCTTCCCGGCCGCAGGCAGGGGGCAGGCACGGGGCTCCCGGCACAGGGCCCGGCACTGTTCACCCCACCGGCGCTGCTGGTCGAGTCGGGGCAGGTCGAGGTCAGTGGGATCTGCGCGACCACCATCGTCGTGGTCGGCTACCCACGGGAAGTCGGCCCCGGGTGGATGGAGCCGCTGCTCGCCTACCCGGGCCGGGTCGATGTCGCCCTGCATGTGGACCCGACCCCACCCGCGGTGGCGGCGCTGCGGCTGCGCCGCCAGC
This sequence comes from Parafrankia irregularis, assembly GCF_001536285.1. NCBI lineage: Bacteria > Bacillati > Actinomycetota > Actinomycetes > Frankiales > Frankiaceae > Parafrankia > Parafrankia irregularis. The sequence continues at coordinate 45,612 of NZ_FAOZ01000043.1, forward strand.
TGGGCCGCCTCGAGTCCGACCGCCGTGCCGACGCCGCCGCGGGGCGGCTCGTCGACCCCGAGCTCGACGCCGCCGCCGCGGACGCGGGCGAGCTGGCCCGCCAGGTCGCCCGCGGCGAGGCACGCCTGTTCCGCGTCGGCCTGTATCTGACCGTCTACGCCGACACCCGCGACCAGCTCGCCGAGGAGGCCGCGCGGGTCACCGCGCTCGCGCACAGCCTGCTGCTCACGGTCCGCCGGGCCCGGTACCGGACGGTGCAGGGCTGGGTCTCGACCCTGCCCCTCGGCCTGGACCTCCTCCACATCCGCCGCGCGTTCGACACCGAAGCGCTGGCCGCGGGGATCCCGTTCACCACCCCCGACCTGCCACTGCCCGACGTGGACCGCCCCGGTGCGGCGCCCGTCGTCTACGGCACGAACCTGTACTCCGCCGGGATCGTGAGCGCTGATCGGTGGGCGCAGCCGAACTACAACTCGGTCACCACCGGCGCTTCCGGTGCCGGGAAGAGCTTCCTAATGAAGATCGACGTTCTGCGTTCCCTCTACCAGGGCGTCCACGTCACGGTCATTGATCCGGAGGACGAGTACGCCCGGCTCGCCGACGCCGTCGGTGGGACCCGCCTCGCTCTCGGCGCCCCCGGAGTCCACCTCAACCCGCTCGACCTGCCGGCTCACTCCCGCCAGGACCCCGACCTGCTGACGCGGCGCGCTCTGTTCTGCCACACCCTGATCTCCACGTTGCTCGGTGACCGCACCGGCCCCGACAGCGGTCTGGGCGCGGGGGACCGGGCGGTGTTGGACGCGGCGATCCTCACCGCCTACCAGCAGGCGGGCATCACCCACGATCCGAGCACCTGGACCCGGCCCGCGCCCCTGCTCGCCGACGTCGCCGCCGCCCTCACCGGTCTCGAGGACCCGGCGGGCCCCGCGCTCGCCGCCCGTCTCGCCCCGTTCGTGTCGGGGTCGCACGCCGGTCTGTTCGCGCATCCGACCAGCACCCAGCCCACCGGGCATCTCGTCGTCTACTCCCTGCGTGCCCTGCCCGATGAGCTGAAAGCGGTCGGGACGCTGCTCACGCTGGACGCGATCTGGCGAGGCGTCGCTGACCCGGCGAAGCGACGCCGACGCCTGGTCGTGGTGGACGAGGGCTGGCTGCTCATGTCGCACCCCGCCGGTGCGAGGTTCCTGTTCCGGCTGGCGAAGGCGGCCCGCAAGCACTGGGCCGGGCTCGCCATCGCGACCCAGGACTCCGCCGACCTGCTCGGCTCCGAGCTGGGGCGGGCGGTCGTCGCGAACAGTGCGACGCAGATCCTGCTGCGTCAGGACCCCAGCGTGATCGACGAGCTGCGCCGCGTCTACAAGCTCACCGACGGCGAGGCCACCCAGTTGCTCACCGCCGGCCCCGGCGACGCCCTCCTGCTCACCGGGACCGGGCAGCGCACCGCCCTGCACGTCCTCGCCTCACCGGCCGAATACGACCTGATCACCACAGACCCGGTCGACACCACCACCGGCATCGATTCCGGTGACGGCGACCTGCTCGACGCGGCCCGTCCGCAGACCCCCGCCCAGGCGGAGACCGGTGTGGGTCGTGGTCCACGCCGGCCGGCTGCCCGGCCGGTGGACGACGACACCGACCCGTTCTAACCCGCCCCGCACCACATCCCGGCCCGGTCGTGCCGCCGACGAAACCCCCCGGCGGCGGCACGACGCCGGCCCGGCGATCCCGTCCGGCCATGTCCTGTGTGTCCTGCTCGTAAGCCTGGAGGCACCTTCGTGATTCTCGCCAGTTCGGCCCCCTCCGCGGGGCTCCCCCCCGTTCCTCCTCCGCCCCCTCCGCCCGCTCCGGAGGTGCCGGTGTGGCTCACCGATCCCGGCCGGATCCTCACCGGTGTAAGCAGCTGGCTGGCCGGCCATGCCGGCTGGTGGCCGCTCGCCGTCCTCACCGTTGCCCTGGTGGTGGCGGCGGGTTACGCCCGGGGCCGGGTCCGTGCCCACCGGCACGCGGTACTGCTCGACGGGGCGCGGACGGTGGAGATCCTGACCCCGCCCGAGGTGTCCGCCCACGCCGCGGAGATCTTCTGGGGGCAGATGGGTGGCCTGCAACGCCCCTTCTGGGAACGGCTGTTCCACGGCCAGCCCCATCTGGGCTGGGAACTGCTCGCCACCCGCGCCGGGACCGTGATCCGGCTGTGGGTCCCCGGCCCGGTCCCACCGGGCATGGTGGAGCGGGCGGTGCAGGCCGCGTGGCCCGGCGCCCGGACCACGACCCGCCCGGCGGACGCGCCGCTGCCGGGGGACGCGCTGGCGATCGGCGGGCAACTCCGCCTCGCCCAGGTCGACGTCCTCCCGCTACGCGCCGACACCTCCGGCGACCCGATCCGCTCCCTGCTCAGTGCCGCGTCCGAGCTCGACGACGACGAAGCCGCCGTCGTCCAGCTGCTGGCCCGGCCGGTCACCGGACGGCGTCTGACCCTGGCACGGCGTGCGGCGGCACGCCAACGGGGCCAGTACACGCCCAGCCCGGTGGGTCGCGCCCTCGACCTGATCACCCCTCACGCCGGGCCCCGCCCGGCGGCCGGGCAGGTCGTGGGCCAGACCGGGCCGACCCCGCCGGAGGACTCCGCAGCGTCGCGCGCCATGGGCATCAAGGCGGTCGGGCCGCGGTGGGAGGCGACGGTCACCTACGCGGCGGCTCACCTGACCCCACCCGACGACACCGACGAGCAGCGTCGTGCCGTGGTGATGCTGCGCGGCCGGGCCCACGCGTTGGCCTCCGCGTTCGCCTTGTACTCCGGCCACAACTATTTGCGCCGGCTTCGCCTGCCCCACCCGGTTCCGCTGCTCGCCGCCCGCCGGCTACGCCGCGGGGACCTGCTCGCCGTCACCGAACTCGCCGCCCTCGCCCACCTGCCCTTGGACACCGCCGTCCCGGGACTGTCCCGCGCGGGCGCCGCGGCCGTCGCACCGCCCGCCGGGATCCCCGAAGCCGGACCCCGCGTCAAGCCGCTGGGCATGTCCGAGGCCGGCCGGCGCCGTCCGGTGGGGCTGAACGTCGCCGACGCCCGCCACCACGTCCACGTCGTCGGTGCCACCGGCTCCGGCAAATCGACGCTGCTGGCGAACATGATCCTCGCCGACGCGGAAGCCCGCCGCGGTCTCGCGGTCTTCGACCCCAAGGGCGACCTCGTCAACGACGTCCTGGCCCGGCTGCCCGAGGACGCCGCCAGCAGGGTTGTGCTCCTCGACCCCGAAGACCCCGCCGCCCCACCGTGTCTGAACATCCTCGACGGCGGCGACCCCGACCTCGCCACCGACCAGCTCGTCGGGATCTTCCGCCGGATCTGGTCCGATAGCTGGGGGCCGAGGACCGACGACCTGCTCCGCGCGACCTGCCTGACCCTGCTCGAACGCCGCACCCGGACCGGGATCACGCCGACGTTGAAGGACATCGTCGGCGTCCTCACCGCGACGAACACGCGACGCCAGGCCACCGAGGGCGTGACCGATCCGATCCTGATCAGTTTCTGGACCTGGTACGAGCAGCTGTCCGACGGGGCCCGCGCCGCCGCGATCGGCCCGATCCTCAACAAACTCCGCGCACTGCTGCTGCGTGGGTTCGCCCGCCAGGCCCTCGCCGCGGGTCCGTCGACCGTGGACCTGCGTGAGGTCCTCGACCACGGCGGGATCCTCCTCGTCCGCATCCCCAAAGGCGTGATCGGCGAGGACGCGTCCCGCATCGTCGGCTCCGTCGTGCTCGCGAAAATCTGGCAAACCGTGTTGCACCGGGCCCGCCTGGACCCCGATCAGCGTCCCGACGCCACCTGTTTCCTTGACGAGGCGGTGCGCCACGAAGCGCTGCAGGTCTGAGAGCGGCAGGTAGCCGCTGATGACCGTAACACCGGGTGGGGTGAAAGGACCCACCGCCAGCCAGTCGCAGCTGGCTGGTGAAGCTGAGGACAGTCCGATCCGGGAAACGCCGGTGAGGGCGGGAGCAGTCCTGACAACGACGGGACGGCCTGGAACTACCAGACAGGCCGGGTCCGGCAAGCGAGACGGAAAGGTGTACGAGAGGAACCGGCGTGTGAAGCCCCGTAAGCGAGGAACCAGCTCCAACCTGGTGGATATGGGCTGGGATGCAGCGCGTGACCGTCGCGATCAACTGTTGATGGTCAACTCCGTAACCGTGTCTGCTTCGACGGGAAGGAGGCCAGTGGGAATGCCTGCGGCGTACCACTGGCGATGCTGCCGGGGAAGAGTCGGGCACCTCCTCCGTCAACCGGTGTGCAGTGAACGTGGGAACCATCCGTGGCCGCCCTACCCGCCGGGACACCGTCCCGGCGAAGGGCAGGACCGTTGTCGTCTGACGGCCACGCGATGGGACGGAGGACCCGTAGTAGTCCGAGCGCGGGAAAGCCGCGTACATGGCGAAGGGGTCCAGCAAGTCAAGCAGCCGAAGAACTGGAATGCCAGGAGGGTACGCCGGTGAATACCGACGCATCGACGGAAGCGCTCATGCGGGCGCGCCGTCGGGTACTGGGGATCCAGACCAAGCTGCACCGCTGGGCGACCAGCGATCCTCACCAAAGGTTCGATGATCTGTTCAATCTCGTCACCGACCCGGCTTTCCTTTTGGTGGCCTGGGATCGGGTGCGGGGCAACAAAGGCGCCAGGACCGCCGGCGTGGACGGCCGCACCGCGCGGTCGATCCAGGTGACGGACGGTGTCGAGCAGTTCCTCGACGAGCTTCGCGGCTCGCTGAAGGACCGCTCGTTCACCCCGTTGCCGGTGGCGGAACGGATGATCCCGAAAGCCGGCGGGCAGCTACGCCGGCTGGGGATCCCGACCGTCGCCGACCGGGTGGTCCAGGCGTCGCTGAAGCTGGTGTTGGAGCCGATCTTCGAGGCGGATTTCCGCCCGTGTTCCTACGGGTTCCGTCCGAACCGCCAGGCCAGGGACGCCGTCGCCGAGATCGTCTTCCTCACGACCAACAAAGCACAGTACGACTGGATCGTCGAGGGAGACATCAAGGCGTGCTTCGACGAGATCGACCACACGGCCCTGATGGGCCGGGTGCGTCGACGAGTCGGAGACAAGCGTGTCCTGAACCTGGTGAAGGCATTCTTGAAAGCTGGCATCCTCACGCAGGAACGCCAGCTCCGCAAGACCGATGCCGGCGCCCCGCAAGGGGCGATCCTCTCACCGTTGCTGAGTAACGTGGCCCTGTCGGTGCTGGACGATTTCATCGCCCACGCACCGGGCGGCCCGTCGACCAGTCCGCATTTTCGGGCCAAGCGTCGTCGGCAGGGCCTGCCGAATTTCCGGCTGGTCCGTTACGCCGATGACTGGTGCCTGATGGTGGCAGGTGACCGCGACCATGCGGAAACCCTGCGTGAGGAGATCGCGGGGGTTCTGTCCACGATGGGCCTACGCCTGTCCGAGGGCAAGACCCTGATCACCCATATCGACGAGGGTCTGGACTTCCTGGGGTGGCGCATCCAACGCCACCTGAAGAAGGGGACGACAGATCGGCGCTTCGTCTACACCTACCCGGCGAAGAAATCTCTCGCCAATATCACCATGAAGGTGAAGGCGTTGTGCGGGCAGACCACGAACCAAGACCTGGCCGACCTGCTACCTGGCCTCAACCAGGCACTGCGGGGCTGGTGCACCTACTTCCAGCCAGGGGTGTCCTCCAGAACGTTCCAGTACCTGCGCGCTTTCGTCTGGAAGCACGTCTGGGAATGGATCCGGAGGAAGCATCCCAAGAACAATTGGAAGGAACTCCGCCGCCGCTACTGCGACGGCGGCTGGTGGCCCAGCAGCAACGGGATAACCCTCTTCAACCCCGGCGAGGTACGCACGACCACCTACCGGTACCGAGGAAAGGTCATCCCCACGCCATGGCCGGTCGAACAGTGAGGAGCGCCATCATGCCCGAGCGGGACCTGCGGAGAGCCGGATGCGTAGAGATGCGCATGTCCGGTTCGGGAAGCGGCTCGCGGAATCCCACCGGTGGAGACACCGGCAGGGCGCCGCGAGTCGACTTTCACCAAAATTTCTTGACGATGCCGGGGGCGGTGGAGGACATGCTCGCCGAGGCCCGAGGCTACCGGCTGTCCATGACCCTCGCCCACCAGCATCTGCGCCAGTTGCCTGATGACCTGGCGGACGCGCTGAGTACGAACGCACGCAGCAAGCTGTTCTTCGGCGTATCCCCGAAAGACGCCGCGGACCTGGCCCGGCATGTCAGCCCGGTCCTCACCCAGCACGACCTCGCCCGGCTACCCGCCTGGACGGCCGCGGCCCGCCTCGTCGTGAACCAGGAGGACACCGCGGCGTTCACCCTGCGGACCCGACCCCTGACGCCCCCGGTGCCGGGCCGGGCGGACGCGCTGCGGGAAGCCGCCCGGCGCCACGCCGTGGTACCTGATGCCGGGCGCGGCCCGCGAGGAGGCCGGCCGTGAGCGAGCGGGAACAGACCCTGCTGGGGTTGGCGGGCCGGCTCACCTCCCGGGACCGGTGGATCTTCGCGATGCTGCGCGAACACCGTGTCCTGACCCGCCACCAGCTCACCCGCCTGGCGTTCACCGGTGAACGGATGACCCGGCTGCGTCTGGCGACCCTGCACCAGCTCCACACCGTCGACCGGCTCCGCCCCTACTACCTGTGGGGACGCGGCACCGGCCCGTACTACTACATCCTCGGCCCCGCCGGTGCGGCGATCCTCGCCGCCGAACGCGGCCTGAGTGTCGCCGACCTCGGTTACCGCCGCGACAAGCTGCACGCCTGGGCGAACTCCCCACGGCTGGCCCACCTCGTCGGTGTCAACACCGTCTTCACCGCCTTCGCCCACGCCAGCCGGTCCCGCCCCGACGACGAGGGGCTGACCGTCTGGTGGTCCGAACAACGCGCCTCCGGCCTGTGGGGCCAGTGGATCCGCCCCGACGGCTACGGCACCTGGCAGACCGGTCGCAGGCGGCTCGACTTCTTCGTCGAGTTCGACACCGGCAGTGAGTCGCTGTCCCAGGTCGCCCGCAAGATCCCCGGCTACACCCGCCTCGCCGCCTCGAGCGGCCTGACCAGCCCCGTCCTGATCTGGCTGCCGTCGGTGAACCGGGAACGGGAACTACGCGCCCGGCTCGCGACGACACCGGCCGGGGTCGTCATCGTCACCGCCGCGCCCGCGCCGCTGACCGCTCCCGCCCCGCCCCGCGCTCCGGCCGACCTCGCGCCCGCCGGGCCGGTCTGGCTGCCCCTGAACACCTCCACCCGCACCGACCTCGACGGCCTCACCCACCGGTACGGCACACCGATCACCACCCGGTCCCCGCTCGACACCCCCGAACCCGGCCAGGAGGACGACACCGACCCGGCTCCCAGCCCACGCCAACCCCCGCTGAGTTTCGGCCCCCCGCCACCGCTGGGACGCTGAGTGGGCCGGCTGTTCGCCGGACTGTGCGCCCTGCTCCTCGCGGTGCCGCTGCTCGCCGGTGCCGCCGCCGCGGGCATCCTCGGCGGTGGCAGCGGCGGCGGAACGTCGCAGCCGCCGCCCTCCCCAGCGGCGGAGCAACAGATCCCCGCCGACTATCAGCGGTTGTATGCCGCTGCCGCGGCCACCTGCCCCGGGCTGTCCTGGAGCGTGCTGGCCGCGGTCGGGAAAGTCGAGACCGACCACGGCCAGAACCCGGACTGGACCTCCGACGCCGGCGGGCCGATGCAGTTCGAGCCCGCCACGTTCGCCGCCTACGGGGTCGACGGCGACGCCGACGGCACCGCCGACATCAACAATCCCGCCGACGCCATCTACTCCGCCGCGCACTATCTCTGCGCCTCCGGCGCACGTGACGGCGCGAACATTCCCGCCGCGCTCTACACCTATAACAAGGACAATTCCTATGTCGCGCGTGTTCTCACCCAGGCTGACGTCTACACCAGCGCTGACATTTCCGTCACCACCGGGCCGTCGGAGGCGGCGCTGACCGCGGTGGACTACGCCACCGCCCAGCTCGGTCTGCCGTATCTGTGGGGTGGGGATGGCCCCCAGTTGACTGAACTACCAGATGGCCGGGTCAAGGTCACCGGCGGTTTTGACTGCTCGGGTCTGACTCGTGCTGCCTATGCGGCAGCCGGGGTCAACTTGCCCCGAACCGCCCAGCAACAGTACGAAGCGGGACCGCTGGTTCCCGCAAGCTCGGTCCTGCAGCCGGGGGACCTGCTGTTCTTCGGGACCGGGCCTGGTGATGTCACGCACGTCGGGATTGCAATCTCGTCAACTCAAATGATTAATGCTCCTCATCGGGGTGCCGTCGTCCGCATCGACTCGATCTGGCGCAATCTTGTAGGGGTAACACGGCCTGCGGATCGGGGATGAAGGTGACCACGGTGTGGCTGGATAGGAATAGTGATTTTCGCTGTGTGTCCGTCCACCGTCGTAACCGAAGGGCATGGCGACAATCAGACCACTGGATCGCGTGGAGGTTCCGGCGTGGTGAGCGCCCGTTCTCTGCGTCTGTCCGCTGGAGTAGGGCGATGATCGATACTGAGAATGAGTCGCGAGACTTGGCCGCGCTGGTAGTGCCTTGTGTCGGATGCCTGCGAGACACGGGCGAGCTGTTCGAGCCGTACCGTCTGCTGGACGGAACTGGGCGTGTTGTGGAGCCGGTCACGGTCTATTTGAAGGATCTGCAGGCAGCAGGCCGGTCGGCGGCAACGCAACGCTCCTATGGGCTGGACCTTCTTCGCTGGTTCCGTTTCCTGTGGGCGGTTGATGTGTCCTGGGATGCGGCGGGCAGAGTCGAAGCGCGTGACTTCTCCAGCTGGCTGAGAACTATCGACAAGCCGGCGCGGAGCCAGCGAACGAGGAAAGTATCGGGGGCGGGGCGCCCGAACCCAGTCACGGGAAGGCCGGCCCCGGGGGTGAAGTATGCGGCCCGTACAGTCGCGCATAGCGAAACCGTCCTGCGCGCCTTCTATGATTGCCACCGGCGCTGGGGTAGTGGGCCTGTCATAAATCCGTTTCCGCTGGTCCGGCAGCGGGAGGACCAGGGACGGCCCCATGCACACCATAATCCGCTGGAGCCGTTTCGCAACACGAGGGTCGGCTTGTATCGTCCGGGCATCCCGAAGCGGGTACCTCGCGCGATCCCGGACGAGCGCTTCAACGAGTTGTTCGCGGCGTTGCTGAGCCACCGCGACCGTGCACTGGTTGCGTTTTACGTGTCAACCGGTGCTCGCGCGTCCGAGCTGTTGGGGGCTACCCAGGTTGATGCTGACCCAGGCCAGCAATTGATCAGCGTTGTGAGGAAAGGTTCCCGGACAATCCAGCGGCTGCCGGCGTCTCCGGATGCCTTCGTATGGCTTCGTCTGTATCAGCAGGAGGTTCATGATCTGGCGCCGTCCGGACCGGACTGCCCCCTCTGGTGGACATTGCGGCGGCCGGCTCGCCCCTTGACTTATCATGCCGCCAGGGCGGCCCTCAACCGGGCGCAGGCCATGTTGGGGAGTAACTGGACCTTGCATGATTTTCGTCATACGGCCGCCTACCGTATGGCACGGGATCCCCAGGTGGCATTGACCGACGTGCAATGGGTCCTCGGGCACGCCAGCCTGACGACGACGCAGATCTACACGACACCGTTCGAAGACGAGGTCCTCGCCGGAATGCGCGCTCACCATGCCCGCCAGGCCGCGGGCCTTGTCGCGCCACCGCCTCCGCCGGCCGTGGGATACCGGCCTGACAGCCTGCAGGTCCTTTTCCCCGGGAGAACGCCGTGACCGAGGTCTTGGATCGGCCGGATCCATCCATCGGGTCACATTCCATTGTCAGGAAACCCGGGACGATGCGCGGCACCGCTGGCGCTGCCGCGCGTCTGCGGATACAGTTCCCGCCGCGGGCAGTTCCGGGGTCGTGGCCGGAAACCTTCCTTGGCAGTCGTGACATCGTTGAGCTCCTTGTTCCCCCGCCCTACGGGTCTGACAAGCAGGCCGTGCAATGGAAACGACGCAGCGGCATCACCGGCGTCCTGCGGTGGCTGCAGGGCCATTCAGGCGCTACCTGGCAGCAGCGATGGCTCGCCACAGGAGTGCAGGAGATCGACGGGAAGCACTGGCGGGAAATAGCCGTGCAATGGCTGCGGGGAGTCGGCGACGACACCAACGAGCCCTGTCTCTCGACTGGCCTGCTCGCCTTGATCTGCGGGGATGTGATCCGGCCCGGGGTGCGGTGGATGATGACCCGTCATTCCCCGCGTTTCCAAGCGGCCATGGAACGTTCCCGTGACCCCGACGGTTTCGCCCGGCTGCGGGCCTGCGCGCGGGAGAACCCTGCCGCGGCGCCGCTGATGGTCCGTCTCGCTCTCTACCGCACCGCCACGATCATGGCTTGCAAAGGCGGACTCATCGCCGATATCGTCCCCGGCGATTGCGTGGAGTTGCTGGACGTCCAAAGCTCGGTGCAGGCCAAAGGTGGAACCTGCAAGACCTATTTTTACCAGCTCCTGCACGACGCCGGGATCTTCTCTCCCGATGCGCCACCCACGATACGGGCCTTCCGCGGCGCAACCGGACAGCTCACCGTCGAGGCGCTCGTGGATCGGTTCGCTCTACGCTGCCGGCCGGTGCGGAATCTCCTCGTCGAGTATCTGCGTTACCGGCAGCCAGCAGTGGACTACGTCAGCTTGAAGGAACTCGCGGAAAAGCTCGCGGGCCTGTTCTGGGGAGACCTGGAGCGCCACCATCCCGGAATCTACTCCCTCCACCTTCCCGACGAGGTCGCCACGGCTTGGAAGCAACGCATCCAAGTGAGAACTACGAAGGCGGCCGACACTGACGGGGGTTTCGTCGACGTGGAGACCCCGCGGGCGAACGCCAAGAGCTGCATGTTCGCAGTCCGTGCCTTCTATCTTGACATTGCGCAGTGGGCGTTGGAAGACCCAGCCCGTTGGGGCCCTTGGGCCGCGCCCTGCCCCGTCACGCCTGCCGACGTCAATCGGTGGAAAGAGCGGATGCGCCGCAAGGCGCGGATGGACCAGCGCACCCGCGAGCGCCTGCCGCACCTGCCCGCCCTTGTCCGCATTGTCGAGAAGCGTCGCCATGACACCGCGGAGCGTCTCGCCGTCGCTCGCCGCACCGACCCCGGTGAGACCTTCACCATCGCGGACCGCACATTTCTACGGCCACTCATGCCGACCGCTGGCGGCACGAAGGTCTGGGCCGACGACCAGAACAGCGGCGTTCGCCACGACCTGACCTTTGAAGAACACGAAGCGTTCTGGGCATGGGCAACGGTGGAAATCCTGCGACACACCGGAATCCGGGCAGAGGAACTCCTCGAACTCACCCACCACAGCTTCATCCAATACCAGCTTCCCGCCACCGGCGAGCTGGTTCCCCTCCTACAGATAGCGCCGTCAAAAACTGACACCGAACGCCTTCTGCTGATCAGCCCGGAACTCGCCGACGTCCTCAGCGCCGTGGTCTGCCGCGTCCGCGACGCCACTGGAACCGTGCCTCTCGTCCCCTCCTACGACATCCACGAATGCGTCTGGCTTCCGCCGATGCCTCTGCTGTTCCAACGACGCTGGGGCGCCGAAAACCGAGCGATACCACGCCGGTCCATCGAGAAGGCGCTCAGCAACGCCCTCGCACACTCCGGACTGACTGGACCGGACCAAAAGCCCCTCGACTTCACCCCGCACGACTTCCGCCGCATCTTCGTCACCGACGCTGTCATGAGCGGACTCCCACCCCACATCGCCCAGGCCATCTGCGGGCACCGCGACATCAACACCACGATGGGCTACAAGGCGACCTACCCCGAGGAAACGATCGAAGCGCACCGCGCATGGATCTCCCGACGCCGTTCCGTGCGCCCCAGCGAAGAATACCGGACACCGACGGAACAAGAATGGGAAGACTTCTTCGGCCACTTTCAACGGCGCAAAGTATCCCTCGGCACCTGCGGGCGCGCCTACAACACTCCGTGCATCCATGAACATGCCTGCATTCGATGCCCGATGCTGCGGCCTGACCCGGCCCAGCGGCCACGACTCGTCGAGGTTCATGACAACCTGCAAGCACGCATCAGCGAAGCCGAACAGCAAGGATGGCTCGGCGAAATCGAGGGCCTCACCATCAGCCTCGCCGCCGCCGAAGCAAAACTCACCGATCTCGACCGCCTCACCAACCGGCAGACCACCGTCCACCTCGGCATGCCCAGTGTCCATCACCTCGTCGCACGCACCATCACCACCAATGCGCCCGAGAACCGGTCACCCGAGTAGGGCCATCCTCTCACACCCGTCCAGCCAACGACTCAACCGAGACAAATATGATCTGTCCGACTTGCGCAAGTTCAGAGAACC
>NZ_FAOZ01000044.1 GCF_001536285.1 Parafrankia irregularis
AGACCTGGCATCGGAGATCAATCCGGTGACCAGGGGCTGGATCAACTACTTCGGGGCGTTCCGACGGTCCGCATTGTATCCAGTCCTCTACTCCATCGACCGCTACCTGGTCCGATGGCTGCAACGCAAGTACAGACGGTTCAGGGGACGTCCGGGACGGGCCTGGAGGACACTGCTGGCGATCAAACGCCGCAGACCCACCCTCTTCGCCCACTGGACGCTCTCCACGGCCAGCGGATAGCACGAGCCGGATGACGCGAGAGTGTCACGTCCGGATCTGTGGGGGCCGGCGGGTGAAACCCCCGCCGGCTACCCGGCGTCGGAACAACCAAAATCCTTCACTTTTGCGACTCGCCAAACCGTGCTGCCGGGCTCTCGGGCTCTCGGAGGTCCGGCGACGTTCGTGGAGCGCGAACCCCCTACCCATCGGCCAGCGATCTTGACTGGCGCCAGTCTGCGAAGGCTCTGTTTCGATCGAATCTGGTCGTTTCGTTCGGTAAGACGCAGAAGATGGCCGGCGGTTGGGGCGGGTCGAGGGGGCAGGGCGCGCAACGTGGGGTAGGAACGTCCTATGTTGAAGATCCTCTTTGTGGTGACCGGCTCCGACCGGTGGACGCTGGCCGACGGGACGGCGCACCGCACCGGCTTCTGGGCCGAGGAGGCTCTGATCCCCTACGAGGAGTTCAGGTCCGCCGGCCACGAGATCACCGTGGCGACACCTGGCGGCGTGGTCCCGCCCGTCGATCCCGCCAGTCTCACGCCGGATGCCGCCGGTGGCCCGGAGACGGCGGCGAAGCTGGAGAAGGCGCTGGGTGAGGCCGCCGAGTTCCGCGCCCCGGTGGCGCTCGCCGATGTGCGTCTCGACGAGTACGACGCCGTGTACGTCCCCGGTGGCCACGGGCCGATGGAGGACCTGGCGGTCGACGCCGACTCCGGTCGCATCCTGGCCCAGGCACTGCAACGTGGCCTGCCGGTGGGCGTGGTGTGCCATGGCCCGGCCGCGTTGCTGGCTGCGGTCGGGCCAGATGGTGCCAACGCGTACGCCGGCTATCGCATCACCGGGTTCACCAACGCGGAGGAGCGGTTGGCGGGCTTCGCCGAGAAGGCCCGCTGGCTGCTTCAGGACCGCCTGACCGCGGCGGGCCTGAAGGTCGAGGTGGGCGAGCCCTGGGCACCGCATGTCGAGGTCGACCGCAACGTCGTCACCGGCCAGAACCCGGCATCGTCGGCCCCGGTGGCTGCCGAACTGCTCAAACTGCTTGGCTGAGCCCAGCCCAACCGGGAGGAACCCGATGTCAAAGCCGCCGCTGCCGCCCGAGGCCGTCGAGCTGCTGCGCCGACCGAACCCGTGCGTGATGGCGACGCTGCGTGCGGACGGCACGCCGGTCTCCACCCCCACCTGGTACGTGTGGGACGACGGCCGGGTACTGATCAGCCTGGACGAAGGCCGGGTGCGCCTGCAACACCTGCGCCGTGACCCTCGTGTCACCCTTACCGCCCTCGCCACCGACGACTGGTACACGCATGTGACGCTGATCGGCCGCGTCAACGCGATGCAGGATGACGAGGGCCTGGTCGACATCGACCGCATCTCCCGCCACTACACCGGCAAGCCCTATCCGGACCGGGTCCGCGCCCGCGTCAGCGCCTGGATCGAGATCGAGCGCTGGCACGGCTGGGGGGCGATGAGGGACAGCGACCAGGCATCCACCTGAGCCCTGATCCTTGAGCCTGACGGCTGAGGGCAGAGATCCGAGGCCCGCGAGATCCGGGGCCTGCGGTCTGGGGCCGGAGAACCGGCGTCGGCCGGCTCGATGGCCCGCTGGCCGGGCACGGGACGTCCGTCCGGCCAGCGGGCGACCCCCTCGCTCCGGGCGCGGGGCTGGTTCGGCGGGTGGTGGGTCAGGTCCGGCAGGATGCTCCGGCGCAGGTGGCGAGGGCGTCCAGGCGGGCGTCCAGCTGTGCGACGAGGGCCGCGTTCGTGGCCCTGCCCTGCGGTGTGGCCAGCAGGTTCGTGAGCTCGTACGGGTCGGCGTGCAGGTCGTAGAGCTCGCGCTGGTGGACGCCCGGATTGCGGTCGGCGTCGTACCAGCGGACGTACAGGTGGTCCTCGGTCCGGATCGCGCTCCACGGGGGAATGTCGAGGAACACTCCGGTCACGTTCTCGACCGCTTCCTGGGCGACTCCGTCCTGCCCGTCGACACCCGGGCCGGCGTACTGCCCGAGCAGGTCGGTGCGCCAGGAGGTCGGGGTCTGCCCGCGCAGCAGCGGTGCCAGCGACTGGCCGTCGACGTCCGCGGGAATCGGCACGCCGGCCAGGTCGAGGAAGGTGGGCGCCAGGTCGATCTGGGCGACCATGTGGCCGTCGGTGCCTTTCTCGACGCCGGGCCCCGCGGCGACCAGCGGAACCCGCAGTGACTCCTCGTAGGGGGCCATCTTCTGGGTCAGCCGGTGGGAGCCGAGGTTGTAGCCGTTGTCGGAGGTGAAGATCAGGTAGGTGTTGTCCAGCTCGCCGGTGTCCCGCAGGGTCTCGACGATGCCGGCGACCATCTCGTCGAGCGCGTACAGGGAGCCCATTCGGTCCTGGTAGTCCGCGTCGTTGGTCGCGGCCACCCGGGCGGAGCGCAGCTGGGCGCTCTCCTGCAGCCACCATGGCTTGTCGGAGACGTCGGCCTCGTTGAAGTTCGGTGTCCGTGGGGCGGTGTCGTCGGCGTACGGATTGTCCGCGTGCCGCGGGGCGGGGGGCAGCGGCAGGTGCGGAGCGGTCGAGGCCGCATACCAGAAGAACGGGGTGTCGTCGGCGGCCGCGCGACGGATGAAGTCGGTGGATTTCGCGGCGACGACGTCGGTGGAGTAGTTCGCCGGGTCCTCGGTCCCTCCGTACTGCACGAGGGTGCCGTTCTCGTTCAGGGTGTAGTTGTAGCCGGTGTAGAAGTTGTTGTCGACGCTGCCGTACCACTCGGACCAGCCGGGTGGAATGTGGTCGGGGGCGTCCTCGATTCCGTTCATGTACTTGCCGGCGAGGCCCGTGCGGTAGCCGGCGTCGCTGAGGTACTTCGCGAAGGTGTGCTCTTCGTTGCCGTTCGCGGCGAAGGTGGCCCAGCCGCCGCTGTCACCGGCGTTCGTGAGGACTCCGGTGTTGTGGCCGTACTTGCCGGTCAGGATCGTGCCGCGGGCCGGGCAGCAGATCGGGGTCGGGGCGAAACTGTCGGTGAAGGTCAGCCCGGAGTCCCGGATCAGGGCCGCGGTGTGCGGCATCGCGTCCCAGTACGGCGACGTCGTCTGGTCGAGGTCGTCGGCGAGGATGAGGACGAAGTTCGGCCGCTCGGTCGTGCTCGCCGCATTGACCGCGGAGAGCGTGCCGCCCGCGGCCTGCGCGCCGGCCACGGCGTCCGACGAACGAGCTGCTAATCCGGTGGCCGCCGTCACCGTCAGGCCGATCAGGCCGACCAGCCCGGCGGCCCCGAGGCGAGCCCGCCGGCCGAAGCTCCGGTGCCGCGCCATCAGCGGGCTCCCGCCGCTCGGTGGTGCGGCGCTGCGCTCGTCGGCCCGTGATCACTGAGTGGAGTGTGTCTCCGCATGCGATCACGGCACCATTCGTTCGTCTGCGTGAGACGCGAGCAGAATGTGGAAACCCTGAGAACGGGCTCGTCCTGCGCCTGCGATCAGGTGGACCGTTCGGTCAGGCGGACACGAGACGGTCGGTCAGACGGACACGAGACGGACACGAGACGGACCTGAGATGGGCACCGGGCATCCGCGCGGTGTCGAGGCCAGGCAGCTCCGCCTGGTGACGCCTGGCCTCGTTCCGCGGCGTCTGGCCGGTGCTCAGCCGAAGCTGGTTGGCGTCGGCTCGGACCAGGACCGGTCCTTGTTCTGCCAACAGACGAAGGGCTTTTCAGTGGTGCCGCCGAAGATCTGGAACTTTCCGTTCCGTATCTCGACGAACGCGTAGCATTCCTGCCGGTAGCCGTGGGTGGCGGGATCGTCCTGGGTCGGCCATTCATGTTGCCGCGACCAGTCGATGGGGTTGACCAGGCCGCCGGCGTCGTAGTCGGTCATCCTGTTCGTCGCCGCCACGACGGACTTCCGGTCGAAATTCGGCCCGGCGGCGAGCAGCCCCTGGTAGGCGAGGTCGGCGTTGATCCATCCGTTCATGCCGGCCTCGGTGGGCTGGTGTCCGCCCCGGCTGGTCCACCGGAGGTACTCGGCAATTCCACCGCTCCTGGAGGTGGCCTCGAAGGGGCGGAAGAGAACGGTGACGACATCACCCTCGAACAGGTCGCCCGCCGCGGCCACGAAGGCGTGGTCATAGGTGTTCAGGTGGTACATCGGGACGTCGGCCAGACCCTGGCGCTCCATCTCCTGGGCCAGTGTCTTCATGCCGTTGAGGTCGAAGCACCCGATGACCATGTCCACCCCTGCGGCGCGCATCGCCGACACCTCCGGCCCGACCCCGTTGGGCAGGCCGTACGTCATGTTGTCGTTGGAGTAGACGATCTGCTGCCCGGTCTCCCCGGAATAGAGGCTGATGGTGTCCGTGATAGTGCCGACGCATTTCTTCGGCGCACCGGGGACGTTGTAGCCGAGCGCGGCGATCCTGGTCGCCTTCTTCTTCTCCGCGACGTACGCGAAGCTCCTGATCGTGCAGTCCAGGCAGGTCGGCGCGATGTTGCCGAAGATCGAGTCCTTACCGTTCATCGCCTCCGACTGGATGGCCCAGACGTACTGCGGGATCCCGGCCTTGTAGAGATCGTCCCAGCCGGTCGGGAGCTGGGCGGCGCCGAACGTGGCGAACGTGTCGTTCGCGGAGATTATCTGCAGGGCGCCTTCCTTGTTCTTGCCCAGCTGGTCGTCGACCCGGGTGGTGACGACCAGCTTCCGGCCGTGCGCCCCGCCCGCGCTGTTCCGGAACGAGAAGTAGTCCTCGATGCCCTGGGTGAAGCACTCCATGATGCAGGTTCCGATGGGGTTGTTGGAACCGGTGGCGAGAACGGCGAAGCGGATCTCGCTGGAGGTCACTCCGGGAACGGTGCCGGGCGGGGCGGGGGGAGGGCCGGTCTGGCCGTCGGTGTCGCCGCCGGAGTTCGTGCACGCGGCGGCCAGGCAGATCGCGGCCAACGGGACGGCTAATCGGCGGGCAAGTGCGAGGATCGAGTTCATAGCGCCTCCTGAGGTTTTCCCGGCGACCGGGAGTATCTGGATGCGGGGCCACCGTCCGGTACCGGATGGTGACCGGTGAGCGGGGGTTCGTGCGGACTCTTCGAGATGTCTGGCGCGCACAGAAGGAAGGCTGGGTAAATGATGTGCCCTGGGCCGTGGTGGGGTCGGCGAAAAACACCATCGAAGGACGCCGGAGCGCAGCGGAAACGGCGCCCAGGAGTGCCGCCCGGCGAGACTCGGCCTGGTCGCCGGTGTGCTGGTTGGTGAATGATCGGAACGTCAGTGAAAGACAGGATAGCCGATCGGCTATCCAGTGCAAGAAGGGTGTTGCTGTACCGGCCGTAAAGTGCCATCCGAACGCTTTCTTAAGTTGAATCCCTTGCGCGTCGGCCGGTTTTTGGCTAGCGCTGGAAACACGAGGTCAGTGGATTGTCCGCCGTCCGCCGATGTGACGTCCCTGCGATGCCGCCCCCACCTGCCACGGTGGCGGCGCCCGGTTCGGGTGACACTCGATCGCAGCCCGGTATCCTGCGGGTATGTCCACCCCCGGGCCGTCGGAGGGCAGTCGCACTCCGGCTGCGGGCTGGAGCGCCGCCCAGACCCGGGTCCTGACCGCGGCCCTGGAGCTCTTCGCGACCCACGGCGTGAGCGGGACGTCGCTGCAGATGATCGCGGGCGCCATCGGTGTGACCAAGGCGGCCGTGTACCACCAGTTCAGGACGAAGGAGGAGATCGTCCTGGCGGTGGCCGAGCTGGGGCTCGCTGAGCTGGTGGAGGCGGTGGAGGCCGCCGAGGCCGAGTCGCGCCGCGACCGCGCCCGGGACGTCCTGCTCGCCAAGGTTGTCGACACCGCGGTCCGGCGGCGCCGGGAGACCAGCGTGCTCCGCAGTGATCCGGTGATGGTTCGCTTCCTCGGGTCTCATCCGCCGTTCCAGCATCTGATCGAGCGGATCTACCGGTTGTTGATCGGTGAAGCGGCGCCCGAGCGGGAGACACGGGTGCGTGTGGCGATGCTCTCCGCCGCGCTCGGTGGCGGCGTCTCCCATCCGCTTGTGGCGGGCATCGACGACGAGACGCTGACCGCCCTTCTCCTGCAGGTGACCCGCGGCATCCTCGGGGTCGAGGCGGCTGACGCGGCTGACGCGGCTGCTGCCGAGGCGGCTGACGACGTCGACGGTCAGGAGACATCCGCCACGCTCTACTAGTTCGAAGCTCGAACCACTTGCTACGGTCGTGGGGTGGGTTCTGACATTCCCGTCGACAGTGTCCGTACGGTCACCCGGCTGTCGAGGGTCCTTGAACGCTCCCTGGACGGACTGAGCCTCGCCCAGTACCGCGTGCTCGCCCAGATCGCGGCAGGGGACGAGCGGGCGTCCCGCATTGCGCACCGGCTGGCGCTCGGCAAGCCGGCGGTGAGCGCGGCGGTCGAGTCGTTGCGCCAGCGCGGCCTGCTCAGTCGCGGCAGCGTCGACGAGGACCGGCGGGCCGTCGCGCTGGCTCTGACCGACGAGGGCAGGGCCGTGTTCGACGCGGCCGAGCGGGCGATGGCCACGCGTCTGCAGGAGATCATCGCGCGCACCGCCGACCCGGACGGGGCGGTGGCGGTGCTTCGCCAGCTGGGCGCCGCGGTGGAGGAGCTCATGAGCGAACGCGCGGCGGGTAACCGGTCAGAGCGGTCGGGGTGCTCGGAGCGGGCGGTGCGGTCAGAGCGGTCGGGGTGCTCGGAACGGGCAGAGCGGCCCAGGCGGAGCGAGTGACGATGACCCCTGCCAGGGATGTGCCGGGCACTCACCCGCCCGGGGCAGATGCGGCCGCCGCCCCCGGCTGGCTGCGTGGCCTGTGGGGCTTCCTGCTGCTGCATCGCCGCGATCTCGCCCTGGCCTGGGCGGCGGCGCTGCTGGGAAGTGCCTGCCAGGCCGTCGTCCCGCTGATCGCACGGCACATCGTCGACGACGTGATCGTGGCGCGGACGTCCCCGCTGTGGCCTTGGCTGTTGCTTCTGCTCGCCGCGGCGGCGGGCGCGTTCGGCTTCGCCTATGTTCGTCGCTACCGGGGTGGTCGGGTCGCCCTCGGCGTGCAGTTCGACCTGCGCAACGCGATGCACGACCACCTGCAGACCCTGGACCAGGACAATCTCTCCCGGCTCCCCACGGGCCAGCTGGTGGCCCGCGCGAACTCGGACTCGGCACTGGTGCAGGGGCTGCTCAGCCTGCTGCCGATCATGATGGGCAACGTGCTCATGCTGATCGCGACGCTGATCATCATGATCTTCCTCTCGCCGCCGCTCGCGCTCATCAGTCTCGCCGTCGTCCCGACCCTGTTCGCTCTGTCCTACCGGCTGCGCTCCCGCGTGTTCCCCGCCACCTGGGATGCCCAGCAGCGCGAGGGCGGCGTCGCGCAGATCGTCGACGAGGACGTCAACGGGGTCCGGGTGGTCAAGGCGTTCGGCCAGGAGCGCCGCGAGCTGGACCGGATCGTCGACGCGGCCGGTGATCTGTACGGCTCGCGGATGCGCGCGGTGCGGCTGCGGGCCCGTTACCAGCCGCTGCTGGAGGCCGTCCCGGCATTCGCTCAGGTCGCGATCCTCGCGGTCGGCGGCTGGATGGCGCTGAACGGGCACCTGACCATCGGCACCTTCCTGGCGTTCTCGACGTACGTCGGCCAGTTCGCCGCCCCGGCGCGCCAGCTCGCGGGCGTGCTCACCGTCGGCCAGCAGGCCAGGGCCGGCGTCGAGCGGATCTTCCAGCTGCTGCGCCTCACCCCGACCATCGCCGACGCCCCGGACGCGGTCGATCTCGGCCCGCTGCGCGGCGAGATCGCCTTCGAGGGGGTCGAGTTCGCCTACCGGGCGGACGTGCCGATCCTGCGTGGTTTCGATCTCCGGATCGCCGCGGGGGAGCGGGTCGCGATCATCGGGGCCAGCGGCAGCGGCAAGTCGACGGTGGCGGCGCTGCTGAGCCGCTTCCACGACCCCGACGCCGGCCGGGTGACGGTCGACGGCCACGACCTGCGGTCGGTGCGGCTGCGGTCGCTGCGCTCTCAGGTCGGGGTCGCGTTCGAGGAGAGCTTCCTGTTCTCGGCGTCGGTACGGGAGAACATCGCCTTCGGACGTCCCGACGCGAGCGAGGCCGAGGTGGAGGCGGCGGCCCGGGCCGCGGCCGCGCACGACTTCATCGTCGGCCTGCCCCGCGGCTATGACACGGTCGTCGGTGAGCGGGGGCTGTCGTTGTCCGGCGGCCAGCGCCAGCGGATCGCGCTGGCCCGCGCGCTGCTCACCGACCCCCGGGTGCTGGTGCTCGACGACGCGACCAGCGCTGTCGACGCGCACACCGAGGAGCGCATCCACGACGCGTTGCGCGAGTTGCTGCCCGGCCGCACCACGATCCTCATCGCGCACCGTGTCTCGACGTTGCATCTGGCCGACCGGATCGTGGTGATCGACGGTGGCCGGGTGGTCGAGTCGGGCACCCATGACGAGTTGCAGGAACGCAGCGGCACCTACCGTGCTCTGCTGGCCGGGCTCGACGCCGAGCTGGCCGATGAGCTCGGCGACCGCGTCGAGGTCCTCGCCACTCTCCTGGACGAGAACGGGACCGAGAGCGTCGGCGAGTACGGGACCGCGAGCGCCGGTGAGACCGAGACCGAGACCGAGAACGCGAGCGCCGGCGCGGGCGCGGGCGCGGCGCGGGTCGGTGGCCGCCCGCGCCCGCGCCGACCGGCCGCCGCGGGGGTGGCCGTGGGGGCGCCCAGCCTCGGCGCCGGCCTCGGCGGCGGCGGCGGATGGCGGATGAACCTGACGCCGACGCCGGAGCTGCTGGCCCGGGTGGCCGCGCTGCCACCGGTGCGCGACGTCGCCACCGTCGACCTTGCGGTGGAGAGCCAGCCCGACCCGGAGTTCAGCCTGCTCCGGCTGCTGCGCAGGTTCCGCCGCCCGCTGCTGGTCGGCCTGCTGCTGGTGATCGGGGACGCCGCCGCCGGCCTCGCCGGGCCGGTGCTGGTCAAGACCGGTGTCGACAGCGGTGTCGCGGAAGGCTCGTCCGCCGTGCTGTGGGCCGCGTCGGCGGTCTTCCTGCTGGTGACGCTGGCGGACCTGCTGGACCAGATCGCCGAGACGTTCGTCACCGGCCGGGCGGCCGAACGCATCATGCTGTCGCTGCGGATCCGCATCTTCGCCCAGCTGCAGCGGCTCTCCCTCGACTACTACGAGCGTGAGATGTCCGGCCGGGTCATGACGAGGATGACCACGGACGTCGACCAGTTCGAGTCGCTGATCGAGAACGGCCTGCTGGCCGCGCTGGTCTCGGTGGTGACCTTCGGGGGCGTCGGGGCGGCACTGCTGAGCATCGACCTGGAGCTCGGCGGGCTGACGCTGCTCGTCATCGTCCCGCTGGCCGCGGCGACCGTGGTCTTCCGCCGCCGGGCGGCGGCGCTCTACGACGTCGCCCGGGAACGGATCGCGATAGTCAACGCGGATTTCCAGGAGAGCCTCTCCGGTATCCGCGAGGCACAGTCGTTCGTGCACGAGACCGCGACCATCGAGCGTTTCCACGGGCTGGGCCGCGACTACCTGCGGGCTCGGCTGGGAGCGCAGCGGCTGGTCGCGATCTACTTCCCGTTCGTCCAGTTCCTGTCGTCGCTCGCGGATGCGATCGTGCTGGGGGTCGGGTCCGCGCTGATCGCGAACGGGCAGCTCAGCGTCGGCGCGCTGATCGCCTTCATCCTCTACATCGACATGTTCTTCTCGCCGATCCAGCAGCTGTCCCAGGTCTTCGACGCCTGGCAGCAGACCCGGGTGTCGGTGGCGCGCATCGCCGAGCTCATGCGGCTGCGGACACTCACCCCCGAACCGCGCCACCCGGTGGACCCGCCGGGACGTCCGCGCGGCGAGCTGACCCTGGATGGACTGCGCTTCGCCTACCCGGCGCCACCCACGGCGAAGACCGACGCGACGTCGACGGCGCCGAAGATGTCGTCGGCGGCGCTGACGTCGGCAAAGGCGTCAGCGCGGGCGCGAAAGGCCGAGCGGAAGGCCGCGCGGCTGGCGGTGGGCCCCGCCGACCCGCGGTTCGCACGGCTGGAGACCGCCGCACCCACCCGGCCGCCCGAGGCGCTGCGCGGGGTGGACCTGCGGGTCGCCCCCGGTGAGACGGTGGCGTTGGTCGGGGAGACCGGCGCCGGGAAGTCGACCGTCCTCAAGCTGATCGCCCGCTTCTACGACCCCGACGAGGGCGCGGTACGGCTCGACGGGCTCGACCTGCGGGCCCTCGACCTCGGCACGTTCCGCCGCTGGCTCGGGTACGTGCCCCAGGAGGCGTTCCTGTTCAGCGGGTCCATCCGCGACAACATCGCCTACGGACGTCCCGAGGCGAGCGACGCCGAGGTGGAGGCGGCGGCGCGTGCGGTCGGCGCGCACGAGCTCATCGTCACCCTGCCCGGCGGCTACGACCACGAGGTGGCCGAGCGGGGCCGCTCGCTGTCGTCCGGGCAGCGTCAGCTCCTCGCGCTCGCGCGGGCCGAGTTGGTCGACCCGGTGCTGCTCCTGCTGGACGAGGCCACCTCGAACCTGGACCTGGCCACCGAGCACCGGGTCACGACCGCCATGCAGCGCGTCGCGCGCAGCCGCACCACGATCGTCATCGCGCACCGCCTGCAGACAGCCCGCACCGCCGACCGGATCGTCGTGCTCGACCGCGGCGCCGTCGCCGAGATCGGCTCCCACGACGAGCTGCTCGAGGCCGACGGCCGCTACGCCTCGATGTGGCGCGCCTTCGAGCTCGTCGGCTCGGCCGCGCCTTGACCGGGCGACGCGGCACCACCTCGACCAATCGGCGCGGCACGGCCTCGAGCGGGCGGCGTGGCCCGGGACGTGCCGTTCGTGGCCTGCTGGCGGACCTCACCCCGCTGCGGACCTACCCGGCCTTCCGCCGGCTGTGGGTGGGCGAGTCCGTCTCGACGATCGGCACCCAGATCACCGCGACGGCCGTGGCGGTGCAGGTCTACGACCTCACCCGGTCGTCGTTCCTGGTCGGGGTGGTCAGCCTGGTCGCTCTGCTGCCGCTGGTCGGCCTCGGGCTGATCGGCGGTGCCATCGCGGACAGCGTCGACCGGCGCCGCCTCGCCCTGGTGACGTCCACCGGGCTGGCGGCCGTCTCCGGCGGGCTGGTGCTGTTCTCGCTGTTCGAACACGGCGCCGGCGGTGACGGTGGCGCCGGCGGTGGCGGTGGTGTCGCAGCTGGTCTCGGTATGGTCTGGCCGCTGCTCCTGCTGGTCGCGGTCCAGTCCGCGTTCGCGGCGGTGGACGGGCCGGCGCGGCGCGCGATGACGCCGAACCTGGTGGGGCTGGGCGATCTGCCGGCAGCCACCGCGCTGACCCAGATCGGCTTCACGACCGCGATGACCGTCGGTCCACTGATCGCGGGAACCAGCGTCGCGCTCGGCGGCTACCCCCTCGCCTACGCCCTCGACCTGGCCAGCTTCAGTACCGCCCTGTACGGCCTGTTTCGGCTGCCGCCGATGCCCCCCGCGCCGGCGCTTGCCGCGTCCGCCCCGGCAGCTGCCGCCGGTGCACCGGGCGCGGGTGCAGCTTCCGCGGGCCCAGCCGCGTCCGAGGCCGCATCCGCGTCCGAACTGCCGGCGGGAGGCCGGCGGGTGGCCAGTGTCGGTGAGGGACTGCGGTTCCTGCGCGGCCAACCGGTGGTGATGATGACGTTCGTCGTCGACATCATCGCCATGGTCTTCGGGATGCCGCGCGCGCTGTTCCCGGAGCTGGCCAGCACCCAGTTCGGCGGCGGGAGCGCCACCGCGGGCCTGCTGTACTCCTCCGTCGCCGCCGGGTCGCTGCTCGGCGCCGCGCTCTCCGGCCCGCTCGGGCGGGTCCGCCGCCAGGGGCTGGCGGTGGTGGTGGCGATCGTGGTCTGGGGCGGGGCGATCGCCGTGTTCGGGCTCGTCCACAATGTCGTCGCCGCGGTCGGGCTGCTGGCGGTCGCCGGCATGGCCGACCTGGTCAGCGCCGTGTTCCGCAACGCGATCCTCAACGTCGCCACCCCGGACGCAATGCGCGGGCGGCTACAGGGTGTCTTCCTCGTCGTCGTCAGCGGTGGCCCCCGCATCGGCGACCTGGAGGCGGGCACCGCCGCCGCGCTGGTCTCCCCGACGTTCTCCGTCGTCAGCGGGGGCCTGGCCTGCATCGGCGGTGTGCTCCTGGCTACCGCCGCGGTGCCGGCGCTGGCGCGTTACGACGCGACAGCGGCGATCGCCGCCGCCCAGCACGAGGCCGCCGTACCCAGCCCACGGGCACGCGACGACGACGCCCCGGCGGCGGAGACGAACCGCGCCTGACGCGGGAGCGCGTGGACAATCCTCTGGGCTCTGGGAGGCCGATGCCGCTGGGCAAGACCTGAGGATTGTGGTCGCGGGGGAGCCTGCAGGAAAATCCCGAGAAGCGGCGGATCCAGGGCCGCCGACATTGTCCTGCCGGTCCGTGTCCGCACGCCGCAAGGTCGCGCGGCAGGGATCCCGCGCCCGCCACGCAGAGCCGCCAGTTCACAATAAGATCCGCAAAATTCGC
Organism: Parafrankia irregularis; assembly: GCF_001536285.1. NCBI lineage: Bacteria > Bacillati > Actinomycetota > Actinomycetes > Frankiales > Frankiaceae > Parafrankia > Parafrankia irregularis. The sequence continues at coordinate 12,731 of NZ_FAOZ01000044.1, forward strand.
GCCGGGTCACTTGGCAATCGGCAAGAATGAAGGATTTTGGTCGTCGGAACGACCAAAATCCTTCATTCTTGGGCCTCGTCAAACCGGGTCATCGCCCGCATGGTCGGCGCCGACCTCGTATGAGCTGTGGCTCTGGGGTGGGTGGGTGGGTTCGGAGGGCGCCCTTGGTGCGGTGCAATATGCGGGAAGCTGATGACGACGCCCGGGAATCGTTGGCATCGCCGGGGGCAGGAGATGCCGGCATCGAGCCCCGGGCGCCGTCCGTTATGGAGCCGGTCCGCTCAAGGTGCGGACTGGCCGAAAACGCCATTGGAATCAGAAATGAATGCCCGAACGGTCGGAAGGCGGCCACGGCGGTGGCACCTACGAGGGCCGCCATCCCGGAACGTCCTGCGTAAACCGCCGCGCGACTCGCTCCTCCTCGTGGCGAGGCCGGTAGCCGTCCAGCCAGGAGTCCGATTGACCCCGGGCAAATTCTGCCGCCTTTGATACGAATTGTCGTTGGTGTGGGGGTACGAAATCGTGCGTGCCGTACTGGACCGCTGCTCCAGCTGAGGAGCTCCGTTGTGGCAGTCTCCGGCCACGACGGAGCTCCGGATCGATCAGGAGGCGGACTTGGCGCCCTCGGTCTCGGCCTCGGACGTGGACGCGAGCACGGACGCGAGCACGGGCTCGGTCTCAGCCGTGGACGTGGCTTCGGCCTCGGGCGAGGGCTCAGACGCGGACGTGACCTCGGACGTGACCTCGACCTCGGGCGTGGCCTCAGCTTCGGGCGTGGCCTCGGCCTCGGGTACAGACGTGGCCTCGACCTCCGACACGGGCTCGACTTCGGACGTGGCCTCGACCTTGGGCGTGGCCTCGGCTTCGGGTGCGGGCTCGACCTCAGCCTCGGGGGTCGCCTCGACCTCGGGTGCGGGCCCAGCCTCGGATGTGGCCTCGGGTTCCGGTTCGGAGGTGGCGGCAGCCGGCGATGCGGCAGCCTCGTCCGTTGCCGCCTTCTGCGTCGGCACGGCGGGCGGCTCGGCAGGGGCCGAGGTGGTGTGAGCCGCGGCGTGGCGCGGCAGGAAGAGCCCGGAGAGCAGGCCGATCACCGTGAGGCCGACGATCCACCAGAACGTCTCGCCGAAAGCGGCGCCGATCTTGTCGGCGATCGCCGGGGGCAGCTCCACCTGCGCGGCGCCCTCGAGCGTGGTGCCGCCCGCCGCCGGGACACGGTTGGCGATGGCGTGCTGCAGCTGGACGGCGACCAGCGCCGTCGCCAGCGAGCCGCCGACCCGCTGCAGGATGTTCAGGGTGGTGGTGGCCCGCGGAACCGCCGCGGGGGCGAGGGTCTGGTAGGCCGCGCTCATCGCCGGCATCATCGAGGCGCCGAAGCCCAGCCCGCGCACGAAGAGGAAGATCATAAGCATGACCTCGTTCGTGTGGGCGTCGACCTGGGTGTAGGCGACTGTGCCGGCGGCGCAGACGGCCATGCCGACGGGGATGACCCAGCCGGGGCCGACTCGGTCGACGACCCGCCCGGCGACCAGCATGCCGACCATCGCGCCCAGCCCCTGCGGGATCATCGACAGGCCTGCATCGAGCGCGCCCTGACCGCGAGCGACCTGGTAGTACAGCGGCAGCAGGAACATGCCGCCGTACAGGGCGGCACCGACCGTGAACGTGGTGACGCTGGCGAGGGTGAACGTGCGGTCGCGGAACAGCCGCAGGTCCAGCAGGGCGTCGCCGCGCCGCAGGGCGTACACGACGAACACGATCAGCAGCACCACGCCGACCACGCTGCTGATCACGACCTGCGCGGAGCCGAAACCGCCGTCGGAGCCGGCCTGGGACAGACCGTAGACGAGGCCCGCGAGACCGGGGGAGATCAACAGCAGCCCGGGTACGTCGAGCCGGTGGTGCGCCTGCCCACGGTCGTCGCGCGGCAGCACCCGCCATGAGGCGATCAGCGCGACCGCGCCGACCGGCAGGTTCACGAAGAAGATCCAGCGCCAGTCGAGATGGTCGACGATGAGGCCACCGAGGACCGGGCCGAGCACCGGGGCGAGCAGGGTCGGGATCCCGATGACGTTCATGATTCGGTTCATCCGCTGCGGCCCGGCGGCCGTGGCCAGCAGGGTCATGCAGATCGGCATGATCATTCCGCCGCCGAGGCCCTGCAGGACGCGGAAGGCGATCAGGCTGCCCGCTGACCAGGCGAAGCCGCACAGGGCGCTACCCAGCAGGAACAGTGTCAGCGAGATGTTCCACATCCGGGTCGCGCCGAAGCGCTCCACCGCCCAGCCGGTCGCCGGGATGACAATGGCCAGCGCCAGCAGGTAGCCGGTGGTGACCCAGGAGATCGTCGACAGGGAGGTGTCGAAGTCCTGTGCGAGGCGGTCGATGGCGACGGCGACGATCGTCGTGTCGAGGATGACCATGATCGCGCCGAGCGTGACCGTGAGTGCGAGACGCCGCAGCGCTGGGTCGATCTCGTTGCCGGCGTCGGCCGCCGGCGCGGTGGTCGACCTGGTCGCAGCCCCGGCGGCCTGGTCGGTTCCATCTGGTTGATCGGGCACACGGGCTCCCTGATCGTGTTCCGTCGCGGCCACCGGTGCCTCCGGCGGCCCTGTCGTCGCCCAGCATCCGCCGATCGTTGAGTAACGTCAAACATTGATTACGGCCAACAAAAATTGTTCGTGATCGGGGTTGGGCGAGGTAGTGTCGAGGTGTGATCCATTCGGCCGGGCAGGAGGCCTGGCTTGCCATCCAGGTGCTGATCATGGCCGGTGAGGGGCAGCGGCAACTGCACCGAGTCTGTCAGGAGGTCGACCTCCCGCCGGGTGCGCTGAAGGTGCTGCTCGTGCTGTGCGGGGGGCCGCGGCCCATGCGGGAGCTGGTCGGCTTCTTCCAGCTGGACCCGTCCTACATCACGAGCATGGTGGACGCACTCGAGCGCCGCGGCGTCGCACGGCGCGAACCGCATCCGACCGACCGGCGCGCCAAGACGGTCGCGATCACCGAGGATGGGCGCAAGGTCGTCGAGCGGGCCAGGGAGCTGATGACGGTTCCACCGCAGTCCTTCGACGTGCTCTCCGCGGCCGAGCAGCAGCAGTTGCTCGCGCTGCTGCTGCGCGTCCTCGACGCCGAGATGGACATCCCGGATGTGATGCGCCCGAGGCCCACGGCCTGAGCCTCCGAACCCGCGGCTAGGTTCCAAGCACGCAGCTAGTTCCAAGCACGCAGTGCAGTGCCGGTTCCAGCTGGTCGAAGGCCCGCTTGCCGATCTCGAGCAGGTCGAGCCGCCCGTCCGAGGTCTCCCAGTGGAGCAGGACGGCGTCGAGGGTGGCGAGCGTCCAGCTGGTGATCAGGCGGGCGGCGAGCGGGTCGTGGTCCGGCCCCAGCCGGGCGATGACCGAGGCGGTCAGCGCGGCGGTTCGCGCCCGCTGTGCGTCGGACAGCCGCGTGCTCAGCTCCGGCCGGCTGGTGACCATGCGCAGGACGGCGAGCGCGGGGGCGGGGCTGTCGGCGCACGACTGCAGCACCGTGAAGGTCGCCGAACGCAGCGTGGCGATGACGGGTTCGTCCGGGGGGCGGGCGTCGACGATGCCGTCGAAGCCGCCGGAGTGGAAGATCTCGCTGACCACGTCCTCCTTCGCCGGGTAGTAGCGAAAGAAGGTGCGTGGTGACACCTCGGCCGCGGCCGCGATGTCCTCGACGGTCGTCGCCTCGTAGCCGCGCTCGGTGAACAGCGCCATCGCGGCCGCCGCGAGTGCCTCGCGCGTCCGTTCCTTCTTCGTCTCCCGAAGACCCATGACCGCCTCCCCGGCCGCGATGGTACCAATCCTGGCATCAGAATGTTAAATGGCACACGGTTGCCACTTCGCTTGCGGGGTGTGAGGCTGGTAGAACCCCCTGACCTGAGCGGAGACCCCGAATGACTTCACCACCGTCCACGACCGCCGCGCACCGGCCCGACGGGGCGAGGAAGAACGCGGGTGCGCAGGCCAGCGGGGGTGGCCGGCTGGAGAGGCTGCGGGCGAACCCGTGGCTGACACTGGTCAGTGTCGCCCTCGGCGTGATCATGGTCGGTCTCGACGGCACCGTGGTGTCGATCGCGAACCCGTTCATCGCCCGCGATCTCGACGCCAGCCTGCAGAGCCTGCAGTGGGTCACGAACGCCTACCTGCTCGCGCTCGCGGTGCTCCTGATCGTCGGCGGCAAGCTCGGTGACCGGTTCGGCCGGAAGAAGGTCTTCCTCGTCGGCATCGCCGGGTTCGCGGTGACGTCGCTGCTCGTCGGCCTGTCCGGCAGCATCGGCGAGGTCATCGTGTGGCGTGCGCTGCAGGGTGTGTTCGGTGCGCTGCTGATGCCGAACACGCTGGCGTTGCTGCGTTCGGTCTTCCCGGCCGAGAAGCTCAACTCCGCCATCGGAATCTGGGGGGCGAGCTCCGCGATCTCGATCGCGGCCGGCCCGATCATCGGCGGGCTTCTCGTCGAGAACGTCTCCTGGGAGTCGGTGTTCTACCTCAACATTCCGGTCGGGGTCGTCGCCCTCGTCGTCGGCCTGGCGGTGGTCAGGGAAAGCCGTAACGAGGAGCCCGGGCAGCGCTTCGACCCACTTGGTCTGCTCCTGCTGTCCGGGGGTCTGTTCGCGCTGGTCTACGGGGTGGTGAAGGCACAGTCCTGGGGCTGGGGGAGCGTGAACACGCTCGGCTTCCTCGGGGGTGCGGTCGTCCTGCTGGTGCTGTTCGTGCTGGCCGAGCTGCGAGTGGCGCAGCCGTTGCTGCCGATGTCGCTCTTCCGGGACAGGTCGGTCACCCTCGGCAGCATCCTGGTGCTGGTGAACTTCTTCGCCATGTTCGGTGTGCTGTTCTTCCTCACTCTCTATCTGCAGAACGTGCACGGATACTCCGCCGTCGACACCGGTCTCAGGCTGCTTCCGCTGACCGCGGTCTTCATGGTCGGCAGCCCGGTGGCGGCCAGCCTGACCACCCGGTTCGGCCCGCGGGTGCCGATCGGCGTCGGGATGTTCGTGCTGTCGCTGGCCCTGTTCTGGATGACGACGCTCGGCACGCACACGTCCTACCTGCGGCTGTGGCCGTCGCTGCTCGCCATCGGGGTGGGCATCGCCTTCGTGTCGGTCGCCTCGGCCGAGGCCATCGTCGGGAACGCCCCGCTGGAGCTGTCCGGGGTCGCGGGTGGTCTGCAGAGCACGGCCATGCAGCTCGGCGGCGCGATCGGGACGTCGGTGCTGGGTTCTGTGCTGGCCGCCCGGGTCGAGGGCGTCCTGTTCGACAGGACGGTGAGCGCCGGTGCGCCGCCCGAGATCGCCGCCCGGGCCGCGCAGGGGACGGAGGAGGTCGTCCAGGGTCTCGTGCCGACGTCGACCGGGGCCTCCGGGCAGGTCGCCGATGCGGTGGCCGCGGGCGCGCACGCCGCCTTCATGTCCGGCCTGCATGTCGCGCTGCTGGTGGGCGCGACCGTCGCGCTGCTCGGTGCGCTGGCCGCCCCACTGATCCGGACGAGTGGTCGGCCGGGCGATGCAGTCCCCGCGTTCGCGGCCTGACGCGGCCGGGCAACGGCAGCGGCGGTTGCCACCCGACGCCTGGCCTCCCCTCGGGATTCGGCACCGTCGCGCCGCATCGGCAATTAACCGCAAGGAAGACAAAAAGGGCGTAGAGTCATTTGGTAATCCGCAAGTGTGGAGGATTTTGGCTGTCGGAACGACCAAAATCCTCCACTCTGGCTCGGTAGCAGCCAAAGTCCAAAGCTCGGGATTCTCCTAAATGCTCTGCCGCCGCTGAAATCCGCACTTCTTGCGGGTTGCCACGTTCAGAGATTCGGGACGGGTGGATGCGCGAGCGGGGCCGCCCCCGGGCGCAGCCCGGCCAGGAGCAGGTCGAGGTAACGCTCGACGGCGCTGAGGCCGGCCGGGGCGGACATGTCCACCACGCCGCGTAGAGACCACATGAGCATCACGATGTCCGTGATGGTGACATCCGGTCGTATCGTGCCGGCCTGCTGGGCCTCGACGAGCAGCTCCGCCAGCGCCTCGCGAAAGGCCATGCGCGGCTCGTCCGGCTGAGCCGCTTCGTAGATCTTCATCATGTATCCGCGCTTGCTCACCTGGACGGCGGCGCAGCGGCGCAGCGTCCGTTCCAGGCCAGCGCCGTCGGTGGCGCCGAGCTCCGCCCGGGCGTCGTCCAGCAGCGCGCGCAGCAGATCCTCGGCGAGCTGCGCGAGCAGGTGCTCCTTGGTGGGGAACCGCCGGTACAGCGTGCCGACCCCGACACCGGCCCGGCGGGCGATCTCCTCGACGTTGGCGTCGATCCCACGCTCGGCGAAGACCTCGCAGGCCGCGGTGATGATCCGGTCCCGGTTGCGGGCGGCGTCCTGGCGCAGGCGGGGCGTTGCCGGCGCTTCCGCGCCCGCGCCCGGGCCTGTGCCTGCGCTCGCCCCTGTGTCGGTTCCCGAGACGGCCGCCGGAGCCGGCCCCGGCGGTGCGGCCAGGCTGGACTCAGATACGGGCGCCGGTGTGGATGGCGGCGCGGGCATCCTGCTCATGACGTCCTCTCCCGGTCGGCGGCTCCCGGGCGAGTCGGCTGGTGGGCGGCGACCGGCGCCGGTCTGGGAGCCGAGCCGGCACCCAGACCGGTCGACGTGGTCAGTCGACCAGTTCAGCCCCGGCGACGAGCGCGGATTCCGCGTGCTCGTGCCGGCCCGAGAGTTCCAACACGACAGTTTCGTTCCTGAAACGTGGAATGAGCAACGCGACCGCCGACGCGACGACGCTCGCGGCGGCCAGGAACAGGAAGCCGTGGCTGTAGCCGCTGGCCTTCGGCCGGCTGCCCGCGGTCGTGCCGCTGGCGACCAGCACGGCGATCACGGCCGAGCCGAGCGAGCCGCCGATGGTCCGGATGTTGGCGTTCATACCGCTCGCCACACCGGTCTGGGTGGGCGGCACGGACTCGACGATGATGTTCGCCAGCGCGGCGAAGACCAGGCCCATGCCCCCGCCGAACATCGTGGACGCGAAGAGGATCTCCCAGACGTAGTCGTTGAGGTAGCCGAACATGAGCATCGGCAGCACGCTGATCAGCGAACCCAGGACCACCGCGGCCCGCGAGCCGATGCTCGCCGCCACCCGGGCGCTGAACATGCTCACCACGAACATCGCCAGAGTCATCGGCAGGCAGTACAGGCCCGACTCGGTCACGCTCGCGCCCAGGCCGTAGCCGGCGCTGGTGGGGGTCTGCAGGAAAGCCGGCAGGAACGACATCGTCCCGTAGAGGCCCATGCCGAACATCAGCGCCACGAGGTTCGCGGTCCAGACCGGGCGCTGGCGCATCATCCGCAGATCGATCAGCGGCTCCTTGGCCCGGCTCTCCGCGACCAGCCACAGCAGCAGCAGCACCGCGGCAGCCCCGAACAGGCCCAGGACGCGCCCCGACGTCCAGCCCCAGGCGCGGCCCTCGCTGACACCGAGCAGCAGTGAGACGAGCCAGCCGGCGAGCAGGACCCCGCCGAGCCAGCTGACTCCCCCGGGCGTGCGGTTGGGCGACTCCGGGATGAACTTCGCCGCCGCGGCGGCCGCGAGCAGCACGACAGCCATCGGTGCCCAGAACAGCCAGTGGTAGCCGAACGCGTCCTCGATCGGGCCGGCGAGGACGAGGCCGGCACCGGCGCCGACCGCGGTCAGGGCGGCTATGACTCCGACCGCCGTACCGACTTTCTCCCGGGGCAGCTCGTCGCGCAGGATCCCGAAGGACAGGGGCAGGATCGCGCCACCGCAGCCCTGGATCGCCCGGCCGATGATCATGATGCCGATGTTGGGCGCCAGCGCCGACACCAGCGCGCCGAGTGCCAGCAGCAGCAGGGCGAGAACGAAGATCTTCTTCTTGCCCGCCATGTCGCCGATGCGGCCGAGGATCGGTGTGGCGATGGAGGCGGCGAGCAGATAGGCGGTCATCACCCAGGTGACCGTGCTCTGGTCGGTGTGCAGCTCGCGCTGGATCGTCGGCAGGACCGGGCCCACCAGGGACTGCAGCAGCGCGAACGCCGCCGTCCCCGCGATGACCACGCCGTAGGTCAGCTGGTAGCTGTTCGCCCTGTCCGCGTTGCCTGACCTGCCTGCCTTGCCTGACCTGTCTGCCTTGCCTGATCCGTCTGCGTTGCCGGACCTGTCCGCGCTGCTCGTGCTGCTCGCCGTGCCCGCCTTCATCCGCGCCCTCTCGACTGCCGCCACGAAGATCGATTGATGTAGCTCCTCGCCGGCTGGCAGCACGGCGCCCAGGCAGAAGTGGAATCGAGATTCCGGTCGCTGTCAAGAACGCTGCTGCTGGGTGGAGGTGGGCCCTCTGCGTGAACTCTGTGAGGTGATGGGTGTGGATCGGCCGGGCTGCGACAGAGTTCAGCCCGCCGCCAACCGTCCGAATTATCCATATTTGACCTGCCGAGGAGTCTGATTTGCGACTACAGCGAAGCTCTCCGTCATCACTCGAACGTGATGTTCATCGCTGCCGGAACCTCGAGCTGACCTATCCCGAACGGGGCGCGACGGCGGGTCCGCTGCCCGACGGTTATCACCATGTGATGCATCGCATACAGATCGGAACGGGGCGGGCGGTTTTCGACCGGGCGTCCGGCGCGCTGCTGGACTGGTCCATGCAGCGCGGCGCCGGCCTGCGGCTCGCCGCCACCCGGCCGCTGGTGGAGACCGGCGTGACGGTGCTGATGTGTGCCGGGCCGGGGCCGGTCGGCATCGCCGCGCCCTGCCGGGTCGTCTGGGTGCTCGACGAGCCGGACCGGCGCGGTTTCGCCTACGGGACGCTGCCCGGCCATCCCGAGAGTGGGGAGGAGGCCTTTGTCGTCGAGTGGGACGCCGGTGCGGTCTGGCTCACCATCACGGCGTTCAGCCGTCCGGACGGGCTGCTGTCCAGGCTGGGCGCGCCGGTCGGCCGCAGGGTCCAGGACGTGGTGACCCGGCGGTACATCCGGGCTGTGCGGCGGCTCGTCGCGGATGTCGACCCGAAGGGGTAGGGGTCGGGGCTCGCGTCCGCGACGGTGTCCGTACCTGCGACGGCGTCCGTACCTGCGACGGTGCCTGTGCCTGTGCCTGTGCCTGTGCCTGTGCCTGCGGCGGCGTCCGCACCCGCGACCGCACCTGGCCGGGTGCCCGGCGGTGCCGGCTCCGCCACTGCTGCGGCCTATCTTGCCTCGGTTCAGATACCATCCAGGGCAAATACTTTACCTGGTAAAGATCAAGATGGTGGCCGGGAGCGTGGCTGACCGCGGGCGGTTGATCGAGATCGGGGCGGGCGAGTCGGATGACGGGGCGAGTCGGATGAGCGGGCTGCGGGAGCGCAAGAAGCGGCGTACCCACGACGCGCTGTCGGAGGCCGCCATCGCCCTGTTCCTGGAACGCGGGTTCGACAACGTTTCCGTCGCCGAGGTGGCGGCCGCGGCGGAGGTCTCCAAGCCGACGCTGTTCGCCTACTTCCCCACCAAGGAGGACCTCGTCCTGCACCGTCTCGTCGATCACGCGGGCGAGGCCGGTCGGGTGGTGCGGGCCCGGCCCGCGGGCGAGTCGCCGTTGCAGGCCCTGGAGAACCACTTCGTCGCCGGTCTGGCGCGGCGCGATCCCGTGACCGGCCTGAACGGTGACCCCGCGGTCCTCGCCTTCCACGGGATGGTCTTCGACACGCCGAGCCTGGCCGGGCGCGTCGCCCAGTACACAGCCCGGGACGAGGAGTCGCTCGCCGCGGCGCTGGCCGAGGCGGTACCGGCGGCCGGTGACCTGGCCGCGCGGCTGGCGGCCAGCCAGGTTCTCGCCGTGTGCCGGGTGCTCGCCCGGGAGAACTGGCGCCAGCTCTGCCTGCCCCGCCCCGCCCCCGCGGTCCATTCCGACGCGCTCGCCGCCGCCCGCCTGGCTTTTCGGGCGCTGCGGAACGGGCTCGTCGAATTCGCGTGAAACCGCCAGCCAGGCCACCGGACGCCAGACAGGGAGTTCTGTTGTACGCGCAGAGGACCGGCCCGACCGAGGACGTCGCGCGAGGCGATGAGCTGTGTGCGGAGCAGGCCTATCTGCGTCGTGCGCTGCTCGCGCTGCGCGGAATGTTCGAACAGGTGCGGAACACTGCCGTCGCCGCCGGCGACCCGGTGGCGGACAAGGTGACGAACGCGTATCTGCGGATCGACCGGGAACGGCGGCTCGCGGCACTCGGCCCGCGCGACGATTCGATACCGCTGTTCTTCGGGCGCCTCGACTACCGGCAGGACCACCCGGGCTCGGCTTCGCCCTCTGGTTCGGCTTTCGACTCGACCGCTGCTCTGGATCCGGCGGCACCGGCACCGGCACCGGCATCCGCACCAGTGCCGGCGTCGGCGGTGGCGCTGGCCGAGGTGCCGGCCGCGCCGGTCTACCTGGGCCGCCGGCTCGTCCGGGAGGAGGCGGGTGATGACCCGCTGGTGGTTGACTGGCGGGCCGACGTCGCGCGCCCCTTCTACCGGGCACACCGCGCCGACCCGATGGGCCTGCGGGTCCGGCGCAGGTTCGGGTTCGTCGACGGCAGGCTGACCGCGTTCGAAGACGAGGCCTTCGGACCCGGTGCCACCACCAGCGACGACGAGACCGCCGCGACGGCTGGGACCGCCGCGGCGAGCCTGCTCGAGCAGGAGATCCAGCGGCCGCGGTCCGGCCCGATGCGGGACATCGTCGCGACGATCCAGCCGGAGCAGGACGAGATCGTCCGCGCCGGGCTCGAGCTCAGTATCTGCGTGCAGGGCGCACCCGGTACGGGGAAGACCGCGGTCGGGCTGCACCGCGCCGCCTATCTGCTCTACACCTACCGGGAGCGGCTGGCGCGTTCCGGGGTGCTGGTCGTCGGCCCGAACCGCGCCTTCCTCGGCTACATCGCCTCGGTGCTGCCGGCATTGGGCGAGTTCACCGTCGAGCAGCGCAGCATCCTCGACCTGCTCGACACGCCGTCCGCACCGGCCGCATCTTCCGCACCGGCCGCATCTTCCGCACCGGCCGCATCAGCCGCGCGCGGCAGCGGTGCCGCCGAGCCGGAGGACGTCGCCGTCCTCAAAGGTGACGCGCGGATGGCCACCGTGATCCGGCGTGCTCTGCACGGTGCCATCCAGGCACCCACCGGGCCGGTCACCATCGTCACGAGGGAGGGCCGCTGGACCGTCGCCGAGCAGGAGGTGACGTTCATGCTCACCGCGCTGCGGTCCGGCTCGTACGGGTACGGCGCAGGCCGGGCGATGCTGGCCCGGCGGATCGGCGCGGCCGCCGCGCGTCGGGCGGAGCTGGCCGGGGCACACATCACCGACGCCGGCATCGAGGCACTGGCCCGCAGCCGACCGGTTCGCGCGGCGGTCGAGGCGATCTGGCCGAAGGCCGACGGGGCGAAGCTGATCCGGCGCCTGTTCACCGACCCGGAGTTCCTCGCCTCGGCGGCCGAGGGGGTGCTGACGGAAGCGGAGCAGGCTCTGCTCGTCGGCCACCGCTCCCGCGGCCGGTCGATCGCGGACGCCTACTGCGTGGACGAGGCGCGACATCTGATCGAGCGGGTGCCCGGCTTCGGCCATGTGATCGTCGACGAGGCGCAGGACCTGTCGGCGATGCAGTGCCGGGCGATCGGGCGCCGGTGCGAGCAGGGATCGCTGACCGTCCTGGGTGACCTGGCGCAGGGAACCAGCGCCTGGGCCGCCGGCAGCTGGCAGGACCTGCTGGCCCACCTGGGCAAACCGGCCACTCATGTCGAGGTGCTGGACCGCAGCCACCGGGTTCCCGCCGAGATCCTCGGCTACGCGAACCGGCTGCTGCCGAGCATCGCGCCGCACGTTCCGCCCGCGACATCGGTCCGCCACGTTCCGGGTGCGTTGACCGTGGTCCGAGCGGCGTCGGACCAGGCGGCCGTGCCGGACCAGGCGGCCGTGCCGGACCGGCTGGCCGCGGAGGTCACGGCGCAGGCGCGCGCCGTGCTGCGCAACGAGGGCTCCACCGCGGTGCTCGTCGCCGACAGCCAGCTGGCTGCCATCGGCCCGGCGCTGCGCGACGCGGGCCTGCCCTTCATCGAGCTGCGGGAGGACACCGCGCCCGGCCGGTTCGCGCTGGTGCCCGCCTCGCTGGCGAAGGGACTGGAGTTCGACCATGTGATCCTCGCCGAGCCGGCCGCCGTCGTCGCCGGTGAACCTGGACGAACGAACGGGCTTCGCCGCCTCTACGTCCTGTTGACCCGCGCGGTGACGTCGCTGACGGTCGTTCACGCCGACGACCTGCCCGCGGAACTCTGACCGAGAACCGGCCGGCGGGCTCGAGGTGGACGGGCGGACGTCCTGGCCACTCTCCAGGGATCCGGCGCCGTCGCGCCGCGCCGGGAATTCACCCCAATACGAACAAAAGGGGTGCAGAGTCGTTTGGCAATCCGCAAGAACTGAGAATTTTGGTTGTCGGAACGACCAAAATCCTCAATTCTTGCTCGGCGGCAGCCGATGTCCGAGGGTCGGGATTCTGCTACATGCTCTGCGGCAATCGAAATCCCGGTTTCTTGCGGATTGTCAATCGGATGCCCGTGGACCGCGGTCGCGGCCGGCCCAGCCTGAGGATTCATGGTGGGGACAGCCCCACCATGAAGAGGCTCCTTACGCCCATCGACCGGTCCGGGCGCGGTTTCTAGCGTCTGAGGTGCACTTTCCAGCCCCGTCGCACCTCCGGAGCGTTCCGTTGACCAGGTACAGCCCCGTTCTCGAAGTACACGACCTCGCCCGAACCTACGGGTCGGGAACCGGGAGCGTCGCCGCGCTTTCCGGTGTCTCCGCCGCGTTCGCGCGCGGCACGTTCACCGCCGTCATGGGCCCGTCCGGCTCGGGCAAGTCCACCTTCCTGGCCTGTGCCGCAGGGCTGGAGCCACCGACGTCCGGCCGGGTGGTGATCGACGGCGCGGACATCACCGACTGGGACGAGGAACGTCGTACCCTGCTGCGCCGCGAGCGGATCGGCTTCGTCTTCCAGGACTTCCATCTGATGCCCTACCTGAGCGCGACGCAGAACGTCGGCCTGCCGCTGCGCCTCGCGGGCTGCCGGCCGGACCGGGCGCACGTCCGGGGCCTGCTGGAGCAGGTCGGGCTCGGCGAGCGGGCCGGCCACCTGCCGTCGGCGCTGTCCGGCGGGCAGCGCCAGCGGGTCGCCGTCGCCCGGGCACTGGTCACCGACCCGGCGGTGGTCCTCGCCGACGAGCCGACCGGCGCGCTCGACTCGGCGTCCGCCGCCTCGCTGCTCGAACTGCTCCGCGGCTGCGTCGACGAGCTGGGCCAGACCGTCGTCATGGTCACCCACGACCCGGTCGCCGCGGCGTACGCCGACGCCGTCATCTTCCTGGTCGACGGGCGGGTCGCGGGCCGCATGGAACACCCCACCGCCACGGCGGTCGCCGGCCAGCTGGCCCGTCTCGACGAGTGGGTGGCCTGATGAGCACGCCGGTGGGGATGTCGGTGAGAACTCCGGCGAGCAGGCCGGTGGGGCTTGCGATGAGCCCGGGGTGGCTGGCGCTGCGCTCGCTGCGGCACCGGCGCGCCGCGTTCGCCGCGACGTTCGTCGCCGTGCTGCTCGGCACGGCGCTGATCGGGTCGTTCGCGACCCTGATCGAGACGGCGGCCGGCCCTGTCCCGGCGCAGGACGCGGAGTCGCTGCGCATCATGGGCACCGTGGTCGGGGGCTGGGGCGCGGTGATCGTGCTGTTCTCGGTCGCGTCGACGGTCGGTATCACGGTCGGCCAGCGCGACGTCGAGATCGGCCTGCTGCGCACGATCGGGGCCACGCCACGTCAGGTCCGCCGGCTGGTCCGGATGGAGACGTCCGTGGTCTGCCTGGCCGCGTCGGTGATCGGGGCCGCCGTCGCCTTCGGCGGCGGATACGCGCTGCTGGCGGCACTGGAGGCGGCCGACGTCGTGACTGATGTGGAGTACCGCGGTGGCGTCCGCTCGCTGTCGGCCACGGTGCTGGGCATCCTGCTCGTCTGCCTCGCCGCGGCGTCGATCGCCGGGCGCCGGGCGACCCGCGGGCCCGCGTCGGTCACCGCCGGCGAGGACCTGGCCGGAGCGGGGGCGGGGGCCGGTGCAGTGGGCGGAGGTGGAGCCGGGTCGGGGCCCGTCCGCTGGTGGCGGGTGCCGCTCGCACTGCTGCTCATCGGGTACGGCGCGGCGATGGGCGTCATCACCGTGACGGTCACCGGCCACTCGGACGACCCGTACGACGCGATGTCGACCGCCGGCTCCAACTCGATCCTGGTCGGGGTGGGTCTCGCCCTGCTCGGCCCGGTGCTGCTGCCGGCCGGCGCGTGGCTCGCCCGGCCGTTCCTGCGCCACCGCGGCGGCGCGGCCTATCTGGCCGTGTACAACCTGTCCCGGCGCGCTCACCTGCTGTCAGGGGTGTTCGGGCCGGTGGTCGTCCTGACGTCGGCCGGCGTCGGCACGCTGATGCTGGTCGGGACGGACGGCCGCACCCTCGTCGGCCCGCAGCCCGAGGGGACCGAGACGATCAATCTGCTGAACAACGTCGTGACGGGAATGCTCAGCCTGTTCGCCGCCATAATGGTGGTCAACTCGTTCGCTGCCGCGATCGCGCACCGGCGCGGTGAACTGCGCCAGCTCTGGCTCGTGGGCGGAACCCGCGCCCAGATCGAGCGTTCGGTGGTCGCGGAGGCGATGCTGGTGGCGGTGGTCGGTGTTGTGCTCGGCCTGGTCGGGTCACTCGCCACGATCATTCCGTTCGGCCTGGCCCGCGACGAGGGCGTGGTTCCGGACGGTCAGCTGTGGCTGCCGCCCGTGTTCGCCATCGGCGTCGGCGCCCTCACTGTGCTGACCGCGCTCGCCGTGGTGCGCCGAGCCACCCGGGCTGCCGGTGCTGCCGGTGCCACCGAGGCCGCCGGCCCGCCGCCGGGTGCTCGCGTCGCGACCCTGCCGGTGCCGTGATGCCGGAAGCGGGCCTGGGCGGCCTTCTCGCGCCGATCGGGAACATCCGGCCCGGTCCCGCCGACACGCCGGCGTTGCGTGAACGGGTCCGGCTGACGGTCGTCGCCCTCGGATACGCCCTGTCGATGGCGCCGGCGCTGGTGCTGGCGATCCTGTCGGTCGTCACCATCGCGTTGGGCCCGCTGACGGTCGGGCTTGTGTTCGCGCTCGCGGTGGTGCCGGCGACCGCCGGCGTCACGGCAGGCCACCGGTGGGTCACCGGTGGCCTGCTCGGCCAGCGCCTCACAGCCACCTACGCCGACACCTCGGAGACGACCTTCCTCGCCCGGCCGCTGCGGTGGCTGCGCGATCCGGCCCGCTGGCGGGACTTCGCCTTCCTGTGGTTCTCCGCCACCGGCGGGTTCGTCCTGGCGGTGATTCCGCCCGGCCTGCTGGCCGCACCGATCACCTACCTGGTGTGGATGATCGTGGACCCGCGCTGGCTGTGGTTCGTGCTGCTGCTCCTGTCCGGTCCGGCGGTTTACGTGTGGTGGCTGGTCACGCCGGCGCTCGTGCGCGCCAGGGCGGTGGCGGAACGGGCGATCCTCGGTGGCTCCCGGGTCGCGGAGCTCCAGCGGCGGGTGGAACGGGTCACCTCGTCCCGCAGCAGCGCGCTGGACCATTCGGCCGCGGAGATCCGCCGCATCGAACGGGACCTGCACGACGGGGCGCAGGCCCGGATCGCCGCCGTCGGGATGAGCGTCGGGCTCGCCGAGAAGCTGGTCGAGCAGGACCCGGCGGCAGCCGTCGAGCTGCTGCGGGAGGCCCGCGCGACGACCGTGTCCGCGCTGGAGGACCTGCGGGCGGTGGTGCGCGGCATCCATCCACCGGTGTTGGCTGATCGTGGGCTCGTCGGTGCGGTCGAGGCGCTGGCCCTGACACTGCCGCTGCCGGTCACGGTGTCACTGGTACTTGACCGGCGGCTGCCCGACCCGGTCGAGTCCGCCGCCTACTTCGCGATCGCCGAATGCCTCGCCAACACGATCAAGCACGCGGACGCGACCTTCGCCCGCGTCTCCGGCAGCCACGACGGTGAGCTGCTGCGGCTCGTCGTCGGCGACGACGGGAAGGGCGGGGCGGACATCGGCGGCGCCGGCCTCACCGGCGTCGCCCGGCGGCTCGCCGCTTTCGACGGCACGCTGGACGTCGTCAGCCCCGCCGGGGGGCCGACCACCGCCACGATGGAGATCCCGTGCCGGACCTGACCTCACCGCCGGGTGCCGAACCCGTCCCGGGCCACGCCGTCCCGGTCCCGGATGGCTCGGACGGTTCGGCCTCGGACGGCCAGCGCCCGCGCCCGCTGCAGGCGGTGGTCGCCGAGGACCAGGCGCTGCTGCGGGTCGGGCTCGTCCGCATCCTGGAGGCGGGTGGGATCACCGTCGTCGCGGCGGTGGCGGACGCCGCCGGCCTCGCCGAGGCGCTGGCCCGCGACGACATCGACATCGCGATCGTCGACGTGCGGCTTCCCCCGACCCACACCACCGAAGGCCTGGAAGCGGCGATCCGCGCCCGCCAGGCGCGCCGGGCGGTTGGTGCAGTTGGGGAGGGCCCGGGCCCTGCGGGGGAGACCGCGTCGGCGGAGCGGTCGTCGGAGCCGGCAGCGCCACCGGTGCCGGCGGTGCTGCCGGTGCTGGTGCTGAGCCAGTGGGTGGAGCCGCTGTACGCCCGCGACCTGCTCGCCTCCGGCGCCGGGGCGGTCGGCTACCTGCTGAAGGACCGGGTCGCCGACGTGGACGAATTCCTCGCCGCGGTGCGCCAGGTGGCATCAGGTGGGACGGTGCTCGATCCCGAGGTGGTCGCCCGGCTCGTCTCCCGCCGCGAACGGCCGCTGGACCGGCTCACCGTACGGGAGCGTGATGTCCTCACCCTGATGGCGCAGGGACGTTCGAACGCCGCCATCGCGGCCCAGCTCGTGATCACGGACAAGGCGGTCGGCAAGCACACCAACAGCATCTTCACCAAGCTCGACCTGCCCCCGGCCGCCGACGACAACCGCCGCGTGCTCGCCGTCCTCACCTGGCTGAACTCGGCCAACCCGTAGCCAAGAACCGGAACGCCAGGCAGCCTCTGACCCCATCCGCCGACCTGCTGTCGCCCCGGTCGGCCAAGGCGTCGGACAACCGGTGATCAGGGGTAGGAACATTGCTGACGGTGGGGCGCAGCGCAGTCACGTGCTGACATACTCGGCCTGTGCTCGACGGGGGTCACGACACCACAGATTCGGCCGATCGCTGGGACTTCTTCGTCTCCTACACTCAGGCCGACCGTGCCTGGGCGGAGTGGATCGCCTGGCAGCTCGAAGCCGACGGATATCGGGTTCTACTCCAGGCGTGGGACATGGTCGCCGGTACCAACTGGGCGCATGCGATGCAGAACGGCATCAAGGATTCGACCCGAACCCTCGCCGTGCTCTCCACCGCCTATCTGGACTCCGCATACGGCACACAGGAATGGCAGGCCGCGGTGGCGGCGGATCCGGACAGCGCTCGCCGCAGACTGATCCCGGTCCGGGTGGCGGACTGTGCCCGCCCAGGTCTGCTCGGCCAGGTAGTGTCCTTCGATCTGTTCGGACTGCCGGAGGGGCGCGCCCGCGGTGAGCTGATGGCGCGAGTCCGGGAGGCGATCGCGGGCCGCGCCAAACCGGTCAGCGAACCCCTTTTCCCCGGTGTATCTGCAGCGGCATCTCGGCTTCGCGTCGTGCCGACGTCCGCGGTCTCGCCAGCTTTTCCGGGGACCGGAACCGGAGCCGGCAACCGCATGCCCGCCGCGCCGGAACGGCCGGCGGAATTCCAAGCGCTGCTCATCGGCATCCCTTCGTACGAGGACGATCGGCTTCCCGGACTGCCGTGGCTGTCGGGGATGCTCGACACGGTGGCGGAGAAGCTGGAGTCCGTCGGTTATCGCACGGAGATCCACGACCGTTCACGGATGGGCGCGGGTGCGGTGAAGGCGGCCGTCCACAGCTTTCTGCGCGGCGCGGCGCCTGGTTCCACGCTTCTTCTTCTGCTCGCCGGGCATGCCGTGCACCGCGCCGGCGATGGCGCGGCCGCCAGCCGGGACTATCTCGTTCCGGCGGATGCGACCGTCGGATACCAGCCCTTCTGGGATCTGTGTGTTCCCGTCGACTGGTCCGGGCCGCTCGCCCGCACCGCCGCCGCACGGGTCCTGGTCCTCGTCGACGGAGACACCGGATTCGACGACGACGTCCACGCTCTGGTCACGGACAGGGGTTGGGGAACTGGTCACCTCGACCCGGCGACGGGCGTCGACGTCGCCTACCTCTACCGCGGGCCGACCGCGGCCGGCGCGGGCGCCCATCACGAGCCCCCGGCGCCCGCCATGCCACCGACGGATCCCGCCGCGCGACGGTCGCTAACCCGGGCGCTGGTGGAAGTTCTCTCCGCCGGACCGCGCCCGGGCACTCTCGGGGAACTGCATGCCGCGCTTGACCGAGCGATGTCCCCTCCTGCCGAACAACCCCCGGCCTGCGCAGCAACCAGGCCGCGAGGCATGCCCGACCAGCCCCGCCTGCCGAGGCAGCGCCCCGCAGGCGGGGCCCGGGAGGAGGGTCCCGGGTACGAGAACGACCACTGCCTGCTGCGCCCGGTGTCGTCCTGTGATCCGCTGCGGTTCCGCCCCTTCCCGACAGCACCCGGCGGCGACGGGGTCAAGGCTCCTGAGCACCCCTGGGTGGCCGCCGCCGACCAGCACCGGGCCTGGGAGCGGGCACCCGACGACCCGGTCACAACCTCGCTTCGGGCTGCTACCTGCGTTCTGGTCGGCCGCCTCGGCCGGGCTTACGGCGAGGCGGCCGCGGTCCTGGCGGAGGACCCCTGGCACGACCCGGATCTCGCCCGCCGGATGGCCCGTCGGGTCGAGTTCCTCGTCGGCAAGCTCCCCGCCGGGCCGGAGGAACTGTCCGCCGCCGAGGTGGCGCTGCTCGTCGCCGGGCCCTATCTGCACCAGACCGTGTGGACGGCGCTCGTGGCCCAGGCCACTGTCACCCACCCGGGCTCGGCCGATGTTCTGAGTGGTCGGGCCGATCGCGCCGAGTTCGATGCCTTCACCCATACCCACCCCCGACTGACCCGCCGGATCGAGCGGGCGCGGCTGTCCGGTGACCAGACCTCCGCCGCGTCCGTCACCTGGTGGCTGGCCCACAAGTTTTGTGAGTCCACCGTGACGGCCAGGTGGGAGGCCGTGCTGCGCGAGGTGCTGCCAGGCCCGACCGCTGACGGTGCTCAGGAGACGCTCGCCGCCGAGGTGTTCCGCCCCGAGCGGATAGCGGAGATCCTCACCTGCCTGCGCGCTGCTCCCACGTTCCTGAACCAGTCCGGAAGGGCAGGGGCGCTGCGCGACCTGGTGACGGTCGCCCCGGCGACGAGCGAGGAGTCCCCGCTGCGGGAGCGACTCGTCGCCTATCTGCTCGCCGTGGGCCAGAAGATGGCGCTGGAGATCGCCGCGCTGCCGCCCGTGCTTGTGGAGCATCTCGGGGTCGCGGACGCGGTCGACCTGGCTGAGGTCCGCTCGGCCCTGCGCCGCGCCGAATGGCAGGGGCGGGGCCGCTCAACCCGCGCGCTGTCAGTCGAGTGCCGCCATCCGGCCCTGCAGATCGCCCTGGAACGGCACGCCGCGAGCCTCGATGCCCTGCTCGCGGAGGCACACCGGGTGACCGCCGAGATCCCTGCGCTGGCCGGGCTGCCGACCCACGCCACCGCCGACGGGGTCCATGCCGCCGAGATCGACGGGCACCCGGTCTATGCCTCCGCCGGTGCCCAGTTCCGCCTCGCCGAGGACAGGGTGCAGGAACTGCTCATGGGCGAGCAGCTCTACGAGAACCGCGCCCTGGCCGTGCGCGAGCTCTACCAGAACGCGCTGGACGCCTGCCGTTACCGCCGGGCGCGCACCCAGTACCTGGAACGGACCACGGGGCGCCCGTCGGGCTGGACGGGCCGGATCGACTTCCGGCAGGGCTTCGAACCGGACGGGACGCCCTTCATCGAGTGCCGCGACAACGGCATCGGCATGGGCTACCGGGAGATCTCCGACGTCTTCGCCGAGGCCGGCACGCGCACAGTCGACCTCCCCGAGGCCGTTGAGGAAATGGGCCGTTGGGCGGCCTGCGACCCGCCGGTCGAGTTCTACCCGAACAGCCGTTTCGGGGTCGGGGTGCTGAGCTACTTCATGATCGCGGACGAGATTCGGGTCGAGACCTGCCGCCTCGGACCGGACGGGCGGCCCGGCGAGCTGCTGCGGGTCACAATCGCCGGCCCCGGCAACCTGTTCCGCATCGAGCCGCTGGGCCCGGGGCGGGACAGCGGCACCAGCGTGCGGCTGTATCTGAGCCGTGATCCGGAGCGGCCGCCGATCTCCTGCGTGGACATCCTGCGCCGCATCCTGTGGGTCGCCGAGTTCGAAACCCACGCCGCCGAGGGCGCCGCACTGGAGCACTGGCCCGCCGGCCAGCTCGCCCCGTCCGCGCCGGTCGGGCGGACAGACCCGCCGTACGATGAGCTTCGCCGACTGACGACACAGATCGTGAGCGCTGGTCGTGGTGTGTGGTGGTGCAACGGCGTCGGCGCGATACTCGCCGACGGGCTGTGGGTGGGCGAGGCGGTGTTCGGCGTCGTGCTCGACCTGACCGGCGCACTCGTACCTGAGCTGTCAGTCGACCGCAACAAGATCAGAAAGCTGCTCGACGAGCCGGCGGTGGACGCGCTGCTGACCGCTGCGATACCGGCCCTGCGCACGTCCGTCGTCCTGGAGGTGACGGTCGACTGGCTCATCGCCTTCGGGTACTCGTTCCCCCTGGCCGCTGACGCGGTGCTCGAAGCCATGGCAGCCGATGGTGAATCCTGGGATGGGGTGGGCGGCGTCCGGGTGCCGGTCGCGCGCACCGGCCTGATCGCCATCGACAGCGGGCTGGGACCGGTTGCGGGAAGGACCGATCGCCCTGCAGCCCGATCAGGAACCTCCTTCCTTCAGAGCGCTCACATGCCCGACGCCTCGTTCTTCGTACGGATGGCGGACTGGGCAAGCGCCGAGGATCATTTCCCGGCCGCCCGATCAGGCCTCGATGATTCCAGCCGGGTGGTTCCCAGTGACTTCGAGATCCTGACAATGGTTGTTCTCAGCTGGCGCTGGATGGTCCCGGTGCGTTTCCGCGCATTTGTGGGCTTCACGGCTGGCAGGTTGCGTTGTCCGCCGAGAGTGGTCGGACGGCGGATGCGCCGTCTTGGTTACCAGGTGCCCAGTCTCAATGGTGTCGAAGTGGCCGAGATCACCGAACTTGATCGGGCGCTTCTGAGTACACGGCTCGATGGAGGGACGGCCCTCCAGATGTGGGACTCCAGAAATGATGTGATAGCCCCCGGCCATGTCATCGCCGCTGCCGGTCGGCTGTTGATGTCCTGGGGTCAGATCGTCGACCGTTTGCGCACGCTTGGTCTCGTGGTGTGGCCGCAGCCCGTCGATCTGGCGGGCGTGGCTCCGATGGACCTGGTCCAACTGAGCGAAGGGCTTGACGGCCGATATCCCTGGCTCTCGGCGGGCCGGGTCAGCCTGGCCCACATCTTCCGCTCGGCGTTGCACACCGAGTCAGGTTTCGCGGAGGTCTGCGCTCGGTTGCGCCGATTTGGCTACCGGACGCCCAGGATTGATGTGGGAAGCCAGCGCGGATCGGGTAAGCAGGACGCCTTCATTGTCAGCCGAGATTCGGCCGGCGCGCTCGGCACCGTTCCGATTCCCACCAGCTACCTGACCGGACTGCGCTCGGAGAACCCGGGTGGTCGCGACGCCGCTGTCGCGCGTCTGCGTGAGCTCGGTTTTCCTGTGGCACGCTCGCTGCGTCTGCCGAACGACTCGCGAGCCGGCATCGTCGACCGCATCCAGGGCATCAACGAGCTTCACCCACTGTGGACGACGGGCGCGCCTGTGGACCGAGCTCATCTGCTCCTCGTCGCGAATGCCACCAAGATGTCCTTCCCGGCACTCGTGGCACTGCTGGGGATGGAAGGCTACACGACGGCGCATGTACCCGAGCCGAGAGCATCGCGCGTCGCGCGAATTTCCGAGATCAATTCCCTTCTGCTGGCCGATATCTCTCGGGTCGGCCGCTGCGAGATTCGCCATCTCCTGAATATGGCGGGCGCGACCGGTCTTCCCGTTGGAGCGTCGCTCGCTCTCCTCGCGGAGGTAGGTGTCGCAACGCCGGATATCGGAGACCTGGAAATCACGAATGACGACGGAATCATCCTCAGTCGTTCCCTTGACGGTGCTGCGGACCTCGCGAGAGAAGACGATTTTGTTCCGGCCGCACAAGTCCGGGCGGCTGCGACCCGCCTGCGCCGTGAACCCGAGGACGTCGCACGGCGGCTGCGCCAGCTTGGCCTGGCAACCGCCGATCCGGCGGGATGGGCGGCGTCACCCGTTCGTCCGGAAGACATCGCCCAGCTAGCCCGGGACTTTGACGACCACCTGGCATTTCTCCCCGACGGGAGTGTCGCCGCGGCGCATGTCATGCGCGTCGCAGCCCGCACAGGCGAGGCGCCGCGGACCATCGCCAGCCGGCTTCACGAGCTTGGTTTCGACGTCGACTTCGTGGCGGAGCGTGAACTGACTGCGGACGAGGAATGCGCGGTTGTCGACCTGCTTGACGTGACCGATGAACCCGGCTTCGGCCACGGATGGGCTGGCCTGAGCCGTGCGAGCATTCTTGCCACCTCCTACCGTGATTCCATCCGGCGCCGTTCGAGCGGCCCGACTGCCTCACGTGCATGCCAGCCGGAGCAGATGGCCGCCTGGGTCGGCACGCTCGGTGAAGGTCTCGACGGATATGTCGGCGCACGCTTCCCCGAGGACCTGGGCTTCGACGACGTCGATCTACTGAGCTGGGCGCTGGATGGGGAGCCGCCATGGCTGGCGGACGACGCGATCAGCCTCGGCCATGTTCTGGCCGCCGCCGGCATCACCGGCCGGTCGCCGCACGAGATCGCAGGCCGGTTGAGGCACCTGGGCTTCACCCTGGCTGATCTCCCGGGCCGGACGCCGGACGATGTGGACTCCGTCGACGTCATACTGCTCAGCAGGTTCCTGGACGGCGACGCGCCTCGGCTGACGGACCATCAGGTACCGCTTGCCCACATCTACCACGCCGCCTGTGTTCTCTCGTGCGATGTGGCAGAGATCCGGGAGCGGCTCGACCGGTTGGGCCTGGAGGCACCCGGTGATGCGGCGGAGCTCTCCCCGCAGACCCGCGCCCTGGCAACCGTCGCTTTTCACCGCACGGACACCGCCGCGTTGGGAGTCAACCGACTGTCACCAGCGCAGACCCTGGGCGTTGCTCAGTTCATCGGGCGTGATCCGCGAAGCGTCTGTGAGTCGTTCGCCGGGCTTGGCCTGTCTGCTCCTGAGGCGGACGAGATGCCGGCCCTCCCGGTGACCGCGCTCACTGCCCAGGACGCCATTCTGCTGAGCGCATGCCTCGACGGGCGGGGCCCCTGGTTGGGCCGACGTCCCGCGTCGCTCGCCCATGTCATCGCTGCGGCCGGGTATCTGCGCTGGTCGCCACGGCGTGTCGTGGACCGGCTGGCAGAGCTTGGCTGTGCCGGGCCGATGCTGGTGGACACCGCACTCGACGCCTTCGTAGACGGCATGGACCGGCAGCTAGCGCTCCTCCTCACCAACACGTCCGGTGCGTACGTGGATCGGCCGGTCTCGCGTGCCGAGGTGCTCGCAGCATCCTTCCGGTTCCGTTGGTCCCCGGCACGGATCGCCGAGCGCATGATCGAGTTGGGATTCGATGTCCCCTGCGCTGCGTCCCTGATCAGCGGGTAGACGCTGTTGCATGCGCCGCGGCGCCGAGCAGGACGGGGTCGGTGACGCCGCCGGGGGAGGCGTAGCGGTCGATGTCCCAGCCGGCGAGGACGGCTCCGGCCTGGTAGGCGTCGCCGAGGAACTGCAGGACGGCGCCGCACCGCTGGGCGTCCGAACCCGGGGCCAGGGCCGACAGCGGAAGGACCGCGAGGTGGCTGCCGCCGCGCTCGAGCCAGCGCGCGCCCGTCGGATGCAGGCGGGTCTCGGCGAGGCCGGGCGGCTCCGGGCTGGTGTAGGAGTAGAAGGCGGGCTCCGGCAGGGACTTGTCGCCGAACCAGAAACCCGAGCTGATGACCTCCCGGGAGTAGGCCTCCCTGGTCACCGGGTCGGTGCTCGGCCCCTGCTCGACGGCACGGTCGCGGAAGCGGGTGTGCGCGACGTCGAACGTGTGCCAGAAGTGGTGCACCGGGCTGACCTTGCCGCTGAACCCGGCGGCGAACTCCTCCAGGATCAGGACGGCCTGGCTGACGGTCTGCCAGTAACGCAGGGCCATCGCGGGATCGTAGGCGGCGTGCTCGGTGTCCTCGGCGAAGGGGCGCCCGGCGTCGGTCAGGTCGAACGGGTGCGGGTGCTCGAGCCGCACGGTCACCCCGATGTCGCGCAGGGCCTCCATCAGCTCGGTGTAGAAGGACGCGACGGACCTGCCGGCGAGCGGGAGGGTGATCCGCTCCCCGTCGAGGCTGTGCACGGCCAGCTCGTGCGAAACGAAGTCGAAGTCGATGGTGAAGATCGGGTTGCCGTCGACCTGCCCCATCGGCCGTGATGTCACGCCGCGGCCGGTGAGGTGGAAGGGCACGTTCCACCAGTGGTTGCGGCGCTGACTGGCGGCCAGCCGGATCTTCCCGACCACCTGGAGGTAACGGTGCAGTGTTTGCTGGGTGCCAGCCCAGGCTGACAGCGGGATGGACGGCAGCATCTCGACCATGCGGACTCCCCGGATCGATTACCCGATGTAATCAGGTTGAGACAGTCGGGTCACCTTGGCAACCGGGCGACGTTCCGGGCGACCTTGCGAGCGACGTTCCGGGAGACCTTCCGCAGGACCTTTCGTGGGCCCCTGACCTGGGCGTTTATGGTTCCGTGCCGACTACATCCTGGTGCCGACGGCCATCAGGCCGAGCATGCCGAGGGCGACGATGATCACGGCGATGGTCATCGTCGTCGCCACCCGGACGGAGCGCTGCTCGGCGAGGTCGGCGCGGGCGGCGGCGGTCTCGTACTCGTACGGGCAGCGGGTGGAGTAGTGGTTGTCGTTCCGGCTGTTCGTGACCCGGCCCGGCAGCGGGGTGGACGGCACGACCACGCCGTTCGGGCCCTGCGAGCCGTGCACGGAGGACGGGCGGCTGCCCGCGGGGCGCTGGCCCGGCTCGCAGATCGTGTGCCAGCGTCGCAGGTCCGGCCGGATCGACGTGACGAACGAACGCGGCAGGTCGGACGAGTCGAGGTCGGCGAGGTCGGCTAGGTCGGCGAGTTCGGGGATGTCGGGCAGGCTCGTCGTACCGGGGAGCCTCGGCATCCCCGGCATGCCGGGTACCGAGACGCCGGGCGCGAAGTCGGCGATGCCCTGGCTGGCCGCTTCGGTCGCTTCGGCCGCGGCGGGTGCCGGCGCCGGCGCCGGTAGGGGAGTCGGTGCCGGTAGGGGGGTTGGTGCGGGTGCGGGAGTGGCTACGGGCGACGGAACGGGTGCGCGGCCTGGGGCTGCGGCCGGGGTGAGGCCTGGGAGCGGGGTCGGCCCGACGGGGGTCGCGGATCGGATACCGCGCAGGCCGGACCCACCGGAGCGGATGCGGCTGGCGCGCGGGCCGCGGCGCTCCGAGCTGATGATGTCCTCGCCCGGCCCGAGGCGTTCGAGCCCGAGGCGTTCGAGTCCCAGGCGTTCGAGTCCCAGGCGTTCGGGGGCGCGGTGCACCGGCCCGAGCCCGCTGGGACGTCCGCGTCGCGGCCCGCGCCGGAAGGCATCGGGGTCGATCACATCGCGGGGGCGGGGAATCCGCACAGTGCGGTCGATCGGTGCGTCGGACGAGATCGGGCTGGCCGGGTGGGCCGGGCCGGCGAGTCCGGTCGCGTCGGCGGAATCGGCTGGATCGGCCGGGCCGAACTGGTCCCGATGCGCCTGGAAGGGCATCGGCTGGAAGGGCACCGGCCGCGTGGCGGGGCCGATTGGTAGCTCGCCGGTTCCGCTTTCTCCGCCCATCGGTGACCGCTCCGTTCTGTAGGTGGCCCGGTACCCGCCGGCAGCTGCTTCACTGGCTGACGCACCTGGCCGGATGTCGACCGGTGCGCCGCCGGGAGCTCGCCGCCACCGTCGCCCGCCAACCCCCCGTTGGGGGTAGTGCGAACGTAGATGTTCACCTGTGATCGGGTAAGCCTTGTGCCAGGTGGGCATGGAAGAAGCGGATTCAGCCGTCAGAACGGCGCAACCTTTTTCATTTCGCCCAATTGCGTCCACACATCGCGGACGGCCTATCGCGCGAGCATTAGTTCGCCCTTTGTGACAGTGCTCACCAAAATTCTTTTCAGGTGGCGGCGGCGATGTCGGAGTCGCCGGGGCCGGCGGGGGCGCTGCCGCCGGTTGCCGCGCGTCGCCGCCCAGATCGGGAGGACCGCCGGGATCGGTATGCTCTGCGGGCCATGCCCGAAGGACACACTGTGCGCAGACTGGCCGACACCCACCAGCGGATGTTCGGCGGGCGGCCGGTGCGCGTCGAGAGCCCGCAGGGCCGCTTCGCCGGTGGGGCGGGCCTGCTCGACGGCCGGGTGCTGGCGCAGGCCGAGGCGTACGGCAAGCATCTGCTGCTCCGCTTCGACGACGAGCGCGTCCTGCACGTCCACCTCGGGATCTACGGCAAGTACCAGCTGGGCCCGGCTCCGGCACCGGAGCCGACGGGTGCCGTCCGGCTGCGGCTGACGTCCGACACCGGTTACGCGGACCTGCGCGGGCCGAACGCCTGTGAGCTGCTGGAGCCCGGCGAGGTGAAGGCGCTGCTCGACCGGCTGGGGCCGGACCCGCTGCGCCCGGGCGCAGACCCGGAGCCGGCGTGGCGGCGCATCGGCCGCAGCCGCACATCGGTCGCCCAGCTGCTGATGGACCAGGCGGTGGTCGCCGGGCCCGGCAACATCTACCGGGCCGAGGTGCTGTTCCGGGCAGGCGTCGACCCGTACCTGCCCGGCCGCGACCTCACCCGGGCGCAGTGGGAGCTGATCTGGTCCGATCTCGTCGAGCTGATGGCGGACGGGGTGCGGGCCGGGCGGATCGACACCGTGCGCCCGGAGCACACCCCGGAGGCGATGGGACGTCCGCCGCGGGTCGACGAACATGGCGGCGAGGTGTACGTGTATCGCCGGGCCGGGCAGCTGTGCCTGGTCTGCGAGGCGGAGGTGCGGACGGCCCGGCTGGCGGCGCGCA
This sequence comes from Parafrankia irregularis, assembly GCF_001536285.1. Lineage (NCBI taxonomy): Bacteria > Bacillati > Actinomycetota > Actinomycetes > Frankiales > Frankiaceae > Parafrankia > Parafrankia irregularis. The sequence goes on from NZ_FAOZ01000044.1 coordinate 40,011, forward strand.
ATCTGTTCTGGTGCCCCCGGTGCCAGCCCCGGCGGGACGGGTCAGGTCCGCGGCGCCCGTAGGAACGGCGCGGCGCGTAGGAACGCGGCGCGTAGGAAGAGGGTCAGGGGCGTAGCGCGCGTAGGAACAGCCGTACCAGCTCCCGGGTGTGGCGTTCCTGTTCCTCGGGTGGGCGCACGATGCCGAACGAGGCGAGCCGGGCGGGAGCGCCGGAGACCATGCCGAGGAAGTGCTCGGCGAGGGCGTCCGGATCGTCGGCGGCGATCGTGCCGGTGGCGTGGTGCCGGCGCAGCAGGTCGGCGACGAGCTGCTGGCGGGGCCAGACCGCCACGGTCTGGCTGCGGCGGGCCAGCTCGGGGAACCGGGAGACGTGGCTGATGGCGATCCGGCTGAATTTGATCATGGTCGGGTCGACGGCGCGCCGGACCGCCGCGTCGGCGATCGCGGTCAGGGCGCCCTCCAGATCGTCGAGGTCGGGCGGCGGCGGCTCGGGCACGGGCCAGTCCCGGCGCATGATCGCCCATTCGAACACCGCGCTGAAGACGGCCTCCTTGCTGGGGTACCGGGCGTAGAGGGAGGCCTTGGTGGTGCCGGCGGCGCGGGCGATCGCGTCCATGGACGTGCCCTCGTAGCCGAGGTCCAGGAACAGCCGCAGGGCATGTTCGCGGACGACCTCGTTGAGCCGTTCGGTCTCCTCCCGGCTGGGTCGACCTCCCCGGCGAGGCCGTGCCTGCGGAGGGGGCGACGACATCACGCCCTGCAGTGTGGCAGACGGTGCCCGGGGCGCCGAGACCTCGCGTCCAGCGCATATCACCTGACGGGATCTAAAAATCGCTCTATGTGATATCCGGGTTGATGTTTAGGGCTGGTTGACGTTTTGGTTCACCCTCAGTGGGTGAACCAGATACTACGGGTATCCGTCCCGTCGCAGGTGAACGTTCGTTTTGAATCGGGCGGGGGAGGCAATGAGACGTTTTGTCGCCGAAGGGCTCGGCACCTTCGCATTGGTGCTGGCCGGCGTCGGCACGGCTGTGCTTGGTGGTATGGGTGTGGGAGTTCTCGAGATCTCGCTGGCGTTCGGGCTGGCACTCGTGGCGCTGATCTACACGATCGGGCCGATCTCCGGGTGCCATGTCAATCCGGCGGTCACGGTGGGCCTGCTCGCCGCCCGCCGCATCGGGCCCCGGGTCGCGGCCGGCTACATCGTCGCGCAGTGCATCGGCGCGATCATCGCCGCCGGGGTCGTGTGGTTCATAGCCGATACCAACGCCGTCGGCTATTCCGCGTCCGCGCAGGGGCTGGGTGCCAACGGCTTCGGGGCGCACTCACCAGGCGGGTTCGGCTGGGCCGGAGCGTTCGTCATCGAGATCCTGGTGACCGGGCTGCTGGTGCTGGCGGTGCTCGTCGCCACCGACCTGTGGGCGCCGCTCGGCGTCGCCGGGCTGGCCATCGGCGTCACGCTGGCCGCCGCCAACCTGATCGCGATTCCGGTCGACGGCGCGTCAGTCAACCCGGCCCGCAGCCTCGGGCCGGCGGTGTTCGTCGGCGGCTGGGCGCTGAGCCAGCTCTGGTTGTTCATCGTCGCTCCGGTGATCGGAGCGTTGCTGGCTGTGGCCGTGCACTCCGTGCTGCGGCCCCCGTGGCAGGTGCGTCCGAAGCTCGCCACCCCGTTGCCCGACGAGTCGCTGCACGAGATCGCGCGGGAGACGGCGCGTCTCATCGGCAACGGCCACGGCGAGGGAGACGGCCATAGCCATGGCGATGGCGTGCGTGTCGGTGCGAGTGTCAGCAGCGACAGTGACGGTACGCGCGCCAGTGGCGACGGTGCCCGGACCCGAGCGGGAGCGGGAGCGGGCGACTTTGACGGGGCGCCACTGAGCTCCACCGGGCGTCTGGGCTCCACCGGGCGTTCCGAGGTCGATCGCGGACCGCGTTGATGACGAAGGGCCGGGCCGGGAAGGCCCGGCCCTTCCCTGCGCGGCGACTGCCAAGGGCGTTCGTTCCGGAACGTGTAGCAGAATCCCGAGCGGCGCTGCCGGCGCTGAAGCTGCTGCCGAGCAAGACCTGAGGATTCTGGCCGTTGGGACGACGAAGATCCCTTGATCTTCGGGCTGTGGCTTCCTGACTGCGGCTGCTGTCGGGCAAGATCTGAGGATCGTGGTCGCCAGAACGACCAGAATCCTCAGATCTTCGGCTGGCTCGGTGGTGCCCGGTCTCGTTCAGGCCCGGGTGCGGGCTACGGCTCGCCCTCTGGCTACGGCTCGCCCTCTGGCTCGCGCTCGCGCTCCGGCTCGGCGGCGGTCGGCAGCGAGAGCACCATGGTCAGGCCGCCGCCGGGTGTCTCGTCCGGGGTCAGGGTGCCGCCCATGGCCTCGGTGAGCCCGCGCGACAGTGCCAGGCCCAGCCACCGCCGGCCCCCCGGGGGCCGGCGGCGGCGCGGGCCGGCTAGCCCGTGGTTCCGTTGGCGCAGACCCGCTGGCTGTCGAGCTGGAAGGCGGTGCCGTCCGGGCTGACCCGGACGAACGCGTTGCACTGCAGCGGCTGGTTCGCGATGTTGGCGAGGTTCACCGGTTCGACCAGGCCGCCGCCGTCGTAGTCGGCCACCTTGCGCAGCCCGTCGATGAAGCCCTCGCGGGTCGGGCAGTCGCCGGCGGCCTGCAGCCCGCGGATGAACAGGTCGGCATAGAGATAGCCGTACATCGCGAACTGCTGTTCGGGATCCACCACCGCCGGAGAGAAACGCGCCATCGCCGCCCGGTACTGCTCGATGGGAGCACCACCGGCCTCGAAGGGGCGGAAGTTCACCGCCATCGCGACATTGGCCAGGGCAGGGCCGTAGGCGCGCAGCACGCTGTGGTCGTAGCCCGTGAGTGAGACGACGCTGACGAGCGGAACATTTCTGGCCTGGGCCGCCTGCATTATCTCGGCGAGATCCCTGGGGTCGGTGAACGCAACTATGGAATCGGCCCCGGAGCTTTCCAGTAGCTGAGCGACCCGGACCGGGCTGTCAACGCCTGATGTATAGGAGATGATATCGGGGTTGGTGGAGAGACCGGCACCCTGGAACGAGGCCTGATATTTCGCGATTATCTGTCGGGTGAAATCCTCCGACCCGGACATCAGAAAGGCCACCCTGTCGCCCTGGTGGCCCTGGATGTAGCGGGCGGTAATCTCCGGTGAGACGTCGTATATGAAGGAGAAGAGGTTGCTGTAGCTTCCCCAGCCCGACTGGACGAGCCCCGTGACGGGAATCTGTTGCTTCGCCAGGCCGTCCAGTGCGCTGGCAAGGGAGCTGGACGTCGAGATGAGGCCGAAGACATTCTCCTTCTGCACCAGCTCGGTCGCACCCCGCCGGGCGCCTTCGTCGGAGGATTCGTCATCCCGCCAGGTGTAGACGATGCGCCGGCCGTTGACGCCGCCCTGCTCGTTGATCAGGCCGAGCCTGGCGTCGATCCCGGCGCGTGCCGAGGCCAGCGAGCTGCTGCCGGTGCCCGAGTCCGTGTAGACGAGCCCGATCCGCACCTGGTCCGCCGTGACCCCGGGCGCGGCGCAGGCCGCGCTGGCCCCGTGCTGGCTGCCCTCCGAGCCCGCTCCCGAGCCCGAGCATCCGGCGATGACGGCGGTCAACGCGGCGACAATTCCCACCGCGGGATGCCTTGTCAGTCGGCCTAAGTACATCAATTTCCCCCAGTAGGCAGATGGCGATGGCGACGGGAAGGCCGGCTGCGGAGGCAAGGGCATGGCAGAGCGGGCCAGGCAGTGCTTGGGCGCGGGTCGGTGACGCCATCGAAACGTTCATTAATGGTGAATGGTCGGCCGATGGTAGCAGGTCGCCTCTGCCAGCTCCCAGGCTCGTTTGCCCTCGGTCGGGTTCGCCTCCGGATGGGCGTGGTTCCGCGCGGGCGTCGGAACCGGTTACCCGCCCCGGTCGGGGAAGTTGATCCGGGGACCGTCCTGGATCGAACCCGTATAAGCGATCTTCTGCCTGGTGTGAGGCGCCACGGTGGTACCGGGCTGGTAGGAGATGGGTGAGTATCCGGAAACTCTCTGGTGTTACCGGTTGAAATCTTTCCCTGGGGCGGGGAAATGTATCGGATTCTGATCGAGGTCATTGCGTGGTCGCCGGCAGGAGAAATAGGTGGCCCTGGTGAGGCTGGGTCCGACAGAACTCGGGCGGGTGGCATCGAAAATCACGGAAGGTGGTGAGGGCCGGCCGGGCGGGGATCATCCTGGCTGGCGCGAACCCCGGTGCGCGCGGCTGGTGGCGGGCGGGAACCGCGACGAGGGCCTGCTGGCCACCGCCCGGCGGAACGACTCCCGGTATGTGGAGGAAATGCGTCCGGTACTTGTGGTGTTGGGAGCGGCGGGCCGGCCGACCAACCGGCCGGCCGGCCGGTATTCGACAGGCTGCCGGCCGGGAGGAGGTTTCCGGCGGATCCGGCTGATACCCGAGCGTGCGCGCGACCGCGGCATCGTCACCGTCGGACGCGAAACGGCGGTGCGTTCTTCGCTCGGGGGAATTTCACTTCCAGATTCACGGTGGAGATAGATACAGCACAGAGAATATCGATCTCTCAGAAGAGAACCATCCTCGACACGAAGAGTTGACGATGTTCGGTCTCCGGGAGCGTGCGGAAAAAGCCCCGATCTTCGGGCCGCCGCTGCTGCCGCTGCTGCCGAGTAGGACCTGAGGATCCTGGCCGCCGGAACGACCGAAATCGTCGGATCTTTGCGCTGCGGCTTCGGGCGGCCGCCGCTGGCGGATCCGGGCCACCGAGCTCTTCGGCCTGGCTGCCCGGATTCACCCGTCGGCGGGACGGAACCGGGGTGTTTGGTTACAACCCGTCCGATCTTTCGGATCTTTCCGATGTGTCTAATTTGTCCGATCTGTTCAGCAGGGCGCGGGCACGCCTGAGCCCTACTGGTCGACCGGGTCGGTGTCGCATATGTCCAAGGTCGTGAATGATGTCCGGTGTGGCGGTGAAGACGGTTCGTGTCGGGTCCGTGCCGTTGAGCGTGGCGGCCCCCGCCGCCGGCGTGACGCCGCATGGTGGGGTCATCGTGGTGGGGGACGCCCGGGGCGTCACCGGCTATGTGCTCTCGGTCTGCGAGCAGCTCCGTGACCTGGGCTGGCTCGCGCTCGCTCCGCACATCTATCACCGCGACGGTGTCACGGAGGTGCCGCTGGCCGAGGGCGCGGCGCGGATGCGCACGCTGACGGCGCGCGGTCTCGACGAGGACATCGAGGCCGGCCTGACCTGGTCGGCCGAGGCCGGGATCGCGCGGGCGGCGACAGCGGTCATCGGGTTCTGCATGGGCGGCACGGCCGCCTTCCTGGCTGCGGCGCGGCACCGCCTCGCGGCCGCGGTGTCGTTTTACGGCGGAGCTGTCAGCGAGCCCTACTGGGCCGACGCGCCGCCGCTGCTTGCGGTCGCGGGCGAGCTGCGCACCCCCTGGCTCGGCCTGTACGGGGAGAACGACACCTGGGTCACCCTCGGCGAGATCGGTTCCCTGCGGGCGGCGACGCGGAAGGCTCACGTCCCCACCGAGCTGGTGAGCTATCCGGGCGCGCAGCACGCGTTCCACACCCCGGAGCGCCCGGCGACCCACGACCCGGCCGCGGCGCGTGATGCCTGGGAGCGGATGCTCCGCTGGCTGCACACCCATTCCGGGGCGGAGTCGGACTCCGCCCCGGCGGCGTCGGAGGCCACCGGCTGATCCGGTGGCCGCCCGGCCCACGCAGGACCGTGCGGGCCAGACAGACCGTGCGGGCCAGGCCGTGCGGGCCAGACAGACCGTGCGGGCCAGGCCGCGCGGGCTAGGAGGGCAGGGACGGCGGGGTGTCGTCGGGGAACTCGAGCGCCACCAGGTCGTCGTAGGTCTCGCGCCGCCGCACCAGTTTCACGTCCGCGCCCTGGATGAGGACCTCGGCCGGCCGGAGCTGGCTGTTGTAGTTGCTCGTCATCGTCATTCCGTAGGCGCCGGCCGTGAAGATCGCGACGAGATCGCCGGCGACCATTGCCGGCAGCGCCCGGCCTTTCGCCAGATAATCGCTCGACTCGCAGATCGGGCCGACCACGTCATACGCGACGAGATCGTCGACTGATTCCTGGTCGCGAGAGCTGGGAATCGCCCCGTTTACCGGGCTGACCGGCCACATGAAGTGATAGCTGTCATACATTGCGGCCCGGGCGATGTGCGTCATACCCGCGTCGATCACGACGAGTTCCCGTTCGCCGGCCTGCTTGCGGTAACGCACGGCGGCGAGCAGGACGCCCGCGTTGGCCGCGATGGTGCGGCCCGGCTCGAAGATGATCTGGCCGCCGCGGTGGACGAAGCCCTCCAGCCGGGGGCAGATGGCGTCGGCGAACTCATCCCAGCCCGGAGCGCTGCCCTCGGTGTACTCGGCGGGGAAGCCGCCACCGAGGTTGATCGTGGTGACCGGGTTCCCGGCGGCCTCGATGTCGGCGACCAGGGCGAGCACCCGCTCGATCGCCATCGCGTAGACCTGCGGGTCGAAGATGGGGCTGCCGATGTGGACATGGATGCCCTCGGGCCGCAGGAAACCGTCGCCGGCCGCGCGGCTGAACAGGGCCGCGGCCCGCTCGATGTCCACCCCGAACTTGACGCCCCGGACCGCGGTGGTCGTCCGGGCCGGTGTGCGCAGGTCAGGGGCGATGTCGGGGTTGACCCGGATGGCCAGGCGGGGACGTCCGCCCTCCTCCCGCGCGATGCGGGCCAGGAGCGCGACCTCCTCCTCGGACTCCACGTTGATGCAGCGGATGTCACGCCGCACCGCCTCGCGCAGCTCGTCGGCCGACTTGCCCACGCCGGCCAGGACGATGCGCTCAGGGTCGACGCCGGCGAGCAGGGCCCGGTGCAGCTCGCCGCCGCTGACCGTGTCAATCCCGGCGCCCTGGTCGCCGAGGAGGCGGAGCAGGTGCACATTGCTCAGCGCCTTGGCGGAGAAACAGATGAGGGGATCGATCGACTCGAAGGCCTTGGCGAACCGGACGTAGTGGTCGACGAGCGTCGAGGCCGAGTAGACATACGTAGGAGTACCGAATTTCTCGGCAACCTCACGCAACGGCGTCTGTTCGCACCACAAGGTGCCGTCGCGAAAAGAAAATTCGTCCATCTCATCCTCACCGTGATGGCCGGTGCCGGCCTACCCGGAACTATCACCGGGCTCGGTGGCAAAGGCTGACTAGAGGCTACGGCAAGGATCGTTGGTGCCCCGTGCACGGATGACCGTTCTGTGCGGCGGAGATCGGTCGTGGCGGATGACGCCGACGGGGAGCTGTCGTCTCGCGGCGACCTGAGGCGGTCGACCTGTGGCCGGCGGTGACCGTCACTTCGCGTGATCGGTGGCTGCGCGGCTGGACGTGCGGGTGATGGCGCCGTCGGCCACCGGCTGGCTGATCTCCCCGACGTCCCGAGGTTGTCGACGTGGCCAACAGCGCGAGGCGGCGCAGTGAACGGCGACCCTCCACCCACCACCATCCCGTCGAATCGGGTGACTCAGTTGAGAAGTGTGGCCATACTCTCGAACGTCGCAGGTGGAGGGGCATGCACGGGCTCGCCCGAGCCGGCGCATGCCCGGCGGGGACGACGGGGTCACGTTCGCGTTGACATCGCTCGCGACTTCTGCCGTTCGCGACGACTGACGTTCGCGGTTACCGAAGGGGAACACAGTGCTGGGTGCTGGTCGGTGGGGTGGGGACTCGGGATCAACCCGCGGGCGCCGGCAGGCGACGGCGGTGTTGCTCGCGGCGCTGGTCGCCGGTGCCGGTGCCGCCGGCTGCGGAGGCGATGAGAAAGCCGATGGCTCGCCGGTGACGACCAGTGCGAGCCCGACCGGCCCCGCGCCCATCGACATCCTGGTGACCAACGACGACGGGGTCGGCGCGGCCGGGATCGACGCGGTCGTCAACGGCCTGAAGGCGCTGCCCGCCGTGACGGTGACCGTCGTCGCGCCCGCGGCGAACCAGTCCGGTAGCGGTGGCAAGACGACCCAGCCGACGCCCCCGCACCACGATGCCGCCACCGCCAGCGGAGTTGCCGCGACGGCCGTTGACGGATTCCCGGCCGACTCCGTTCTGGTGGCGTTGGACGTTCTCGGGCTCAAGCCGGACGTCGTCGTCTCCGGTATCAACCAGGGCCAGAACCTTGGGCCGGTGGTCGACCTCTCCGGGACTGTCGGTGCCGCCCGCGCCGCGGCGTCCCGCGGCATTCCGGCGATCGCGACGAGCCTGGGCCTGGCGGACAGCTATGACTACAGCGCAGGCGTCACGCTCGTCGTCGACTGGGTCACCAAGCACCGGGCCGAGTTCGCCGACACCGCGACGTCCGCGCGCACGCAGGAGAGCCTCGCGAACCTCAACATTCCGAACTGCGCCGCGGGCGGGAAGCTCCGCGGCCTCAAGCAACTGCCCACCCAGACGGCTCCTGACCTGAACAGCGCGATCGCGGCGGGTGCGATCAGCAAGCAGGACTGCTCCTCGACCGCGGAGCCGGCCGAGGAGGTGCCGGTGTTCAACGCGGGCTATGCGACCCTGACCGACATCCCGGTGGCCCCGTCCCCGTCCCCGTCCTCTTCGGCTTCGGCGGCCCCGGCAGCGGTGCCCTCGCCGACCGCCTCCTGATCCACCGCGCCGCGAATCGCTCACAGCGGAGGGCCGCGGCCGGTACCCCGCGAGGAGGCGCTCCGGCCCTCCTCGCGGACCCCCTCATGCCCGTAGACGATCACCGAGCCGGCTCCGGGCCGCACCGGCACCGCTGTCTCGCCGCCTGGGCCGGCGGCGAGCTCGGCGCTGATGTCGGACGCCCGCGGCGCGTTGCGCAGGGCGAGCCAGAGCGCGCCGAGCAGGGCCAGCAGCAGGGTGGTGACGAGTCCGATCGCGAGCGGGTGGACCGGGATCGTCGTCAGGGCGTACACGGCGGCCGCGCAGCCGGCCGAGAACGGGATCGTGACGATCCAGGCGATGGCGAGCCGGCCGAACACCGACCAGTTCACCGGCGCGCCCCCGTTCGCGCTGCCGACCCCGGTGATGGCGCCGGCGACGGTGTGGGTGGTCGAGACCGGGGCACCGACCGCGGTCGAGGCGAAGATGGCCGCCGCCGCGGACGTCTCCGCCGCGAACCCGCTGACGGGGCGCAGCTCGGTGATGCTCATGCCCATCGTGCGGACCAGCCGCCAGCCGCCTGACAGGGTGCCGGCGGCGATCGCCGCATGCGCCGCGAGCACCACCCACATCGGGATGTCGAGATGGTCGCCGCCCTCGAGGTGACCGGTCGCGACGAGCGTCGCGGCGATCACGCCCATCGTCTTCTGCGCGTCGTTGCCGCCGTGCCCGAGCGAGATCGCCGCCGACGACGCCAGCTGCGCGACCCGGAATCCGCGTTCGGTGCGGGCGACGTCGCGCCGGGCGAGGACCAGGCGCATCAGGGCCATCAACAGGTATCCGACCACCAGCCCCGCGATCGGTGAGATGACCACGAACAGCGCGGTCTTCTGCAGGCTGGAGGCCCGGATCGCGTCGGTGCCGGCGGCGGCCAGCCCGGCTCCCACCAGGCCGCCGACGAGCGCGTGTGACGACGACGTCGGGACGCCGACGTACCAGGAGAGGTAGTTCCAGGTGATCGCCCCCAGCAGCGCCGCGAAGATCACGGCGAGGCTGACGTACGGCTCCTTCACGGTTGCCGCGACGGTGTTCGCGACCAGGGTGCCGAAGATCGTGAACGCGATCAGGTTGAACATCGCGGCCCAGGCGACCGCCCAGCGTGGCGGCAGCACCCGCGTCGCGACCACGGTCGAGATCGCGTTCGCCGCGTCGTGGAAGCCATTGGTGTAGTCGAACAACAGTGCGAGCGCGATCAGTCCCGCCAGTGAGACCGTCGTGAGGTCCACGCCGTCGCGTTACCCGGCCGAGGGTGAGTCGAAAGGCGGCCGGAGGGTGAGCCCGGGTGCGAGCTGTCCGGCCGCCCGGCCGCCCGCTGGTCGGTGGTCGGTGGCCGGTGGCCGTCCGGCGGCTGTCGGGCCGCTGGGTTGTCGGTGGGTGGTGTGGTGGCGGTTACCCGTGTTGCCGGCACATCTCGTGATGGATCATGGGAATCCGCCTGAAGCGGCAGCATGCCACGTAGTTGGCCGTCCGAGGCCCGTCGCGGGCTGGTATCTGGCCGTAACACGGCGGCTACCTTTCATGCCCGACTGTCAGACGTCACACCCGAAAACGGGGAAAGCTCTACGTTTCCACTACCCCGAACGGGGGTTGGTGGTGACGGTGTTGGTGTTCCCGGCACCTTCCGGATGCCACCGGCTCCCCGTTCGGGGGAGGGGGGCGGCCAGAGCGTCGCGGGTCAGCGGGTATGGGCCCCGGCACAACAGGGAGGTAGGCGGCCTTGATGGATGGGCAGGGTGCTGGCGGGGATGCCAGGGTTGGCGTGGTGGCTGTCTCGCCGTGTCATGCAGTCAGGATCAACACATCAACAGACAGGCAACTGTTGTGGTGGGTGAGGGGCGGGTTCTCCGGATCCCGTGCTCCGCGGCCGCGGCATGAGCTGGGTGCCGCATGAGCGGCCGGCACAGCGCGCGGCGGCGGGCGGCCGGGCCTGTCCGCAGCCGGCAGGTCGACCGGGCCTACCGGGCGTTTCGCGCCCAGGTCGCGGACCGGGCCTGCGGCCCGGCGCGTCCTGTGCTCCGAGACGCCGCCGACCGCAGGTCCGCGCTGCTCGCCACCACGGCCAGCCTGATGACGATCGCGCTCGCCTTCGGGATGCTCGGTCTGATGGCCTTCGGATCCGCGGCATGAGCGGGTCGGGGTCCAGCCCGGTCGGGCGATGCGCCGGCAGGCCGCTGTCCCTGCGCGGCGGCCGACCAGGCGTCCAGGCAGGCGCCCAGGCGGGTGGCCAGGCAGGCGGCCAGGCGGGCCGGGTGATCCGTCCGTCCGCGAAGGCCCGGACGCCCGTCTTCCTGACGCGAACCTGCCTGGTCCTGTCGCGGCATCCCGTTCCCGCCCCGCCCTACCCGCGCGGGGACAGCGGGGCCCGCGAGGCCTGACTCCGCCCCTTTCCGGCTCGGCGTGGTCTGACCTGTTACGGCTTGTTGGAGTCCACCGCGGACGGCATCGCCCGACACGAGTTGATGTCGGACGATGCCGTCCGCGGTGGCGTCCGCCGTGAGCCAGGGGTTGGGGCGGGGCTCAGTCGGCCTGGGCGAGGTGGTCGGCCTGAGCGAGGTGGTCGGCCGGCGCCACGTGCTTGGCTGGCGGCAGTTGCCGGAATCCGGCGATAAGCACGGCGATGTCCGCGGAGACGACCTCGGTGAACGAGCTGCCGGCGTAGGCGCCGGCGGCCCAGTGGCGAGCACCCTCGCTGATCAGGGACTGCGCCAGCCGCGCCAGCCGTGCCGCGTCGACGTGTGGGGGCAGCTCTCCGGCGGCCACCGCGCGCTCGAAGAGCTCGCCGAGGATCAGCGTCGATCGGGAGGGCACCTCGCCGGAGGAGGTGAGGGCCCGGTACTCGTAGCGGAGGCCTTCGAGGACCATCTCCATGATCAGTTCGGGTGGGTTCCGGCGCATCGACCGCTCGAGTGAGCTCAGCGTCGCGGTGACGACCGCGGAGATCTCGTACGGGCCGTGGGACAGCTCCCGCGCCGTGTCCCTGGCCGCGTCGGTGGACTGCATGCTGATCTCGAAAAGCAGGTCCTCCTTGCGCGGGAAGTAGAAGTAGAACAGCCCCTTGGAAACCCCGGCCGCCCGGCAGATGTCGGCGACCGTGGTCTCTGCGTACCCGTTGGCACGCCACAGCGCGAGCGCCGCCTGGACCAGCACGCGCTTGGTCTCGCGTGATCGAGCCTGCTGGTAGGACGCGCGCCGCTGACCACGGTCAGCACCTGTGCTGGCTCCTCCGGCGGTCATCGCGCGATTCTAACGCCGTTCGAGAATGTTGACTCGATTTCAATTGCCGGATTAGCGTTGACCGGCGGCCGGCCGGACGCCCGGACAAGCGCACCGACGTCCGCCGGGTCGCACCTGGAGCCCCTCGCACCCTGGGAGCGTCGCCGTGCCGGTCGCTGGCCTGCCTACCTCGATCAATCCGAACGTCCTGCCCGGAGTGGTCCGTCAGAACGGGTACGTCGTGCGCGATCTCGACGCCACGATCGCCGCCTGGCTGAGCCTGGGGATCGGCCCGTGGTACGTGCTGCGCGAGCGTCCCCAGACCGGGCTTTACCGCGGCCAGGAATGCGAGGTGACGGTGTCGGTGGCGTTCGCGAACAGTGGCGACCTGCAGCTTGAGCTTATTGCGCAGCACGGTGACGAGCCCAGCATCTACACCGAGTTCCTCGAGTCCGGGCAGGAGGGCTACCACCAGCTCGCCTTCTGGGCGCCGGACTTCGACGCGACCATGAGCGCGGTGACGGCGGCCGGCCTGCCAGTCGTGTGGTCGGGCGGCGGCGACGGGGGAACCCGCTTCGCCTACGTCGAACCGCCGGCGGGTCCGGCGACCATCATCGAGATCATGGAGCTCAATCCCGCGACCGAGGGCCTGGCCGGTCTCGTCCGTGCGGCGGCCGAGAACTGGGACGGCAGCGACCCGGTCCGCTCGATCGGCTGAGGCCCCGTCCAAAGGGCTGAGGCCCCCGTCCGAAGTGCGGAGGCTCCGAGCCCCGGCCTGCCGCCTCCGCCGCTGCTCGCGAGCAAGGGTCGCCAGGCCGCTGCGCTGGCCTCCACGGATGCAGGGAAAAATAGGGCCGGGTCGCCTGGTAAGCCGGTGATTCTGTGATGCCGGTGAGCTCGTGAAGCAAGGCTGGCGATGGAGGCCGGTTCCGGGACTACGGTTTGTGCCATGGCAGCCGCCCCTGGCGGCTGCCGGGAGCACGTGTGTCAGATTCGCCCGTTCCCTGGTCTCTCCAGGCGACCCGATGTCCACCGATGGTCATCGGGTCGAAGGGGGCGGCGTTGGGCCGGCAGGACGTCAAGGACGAGG